>JADQBO010000068.1 GCA_016278585.1 Desulfosporosinus sp. | reverse complement strand
TACCCTTGGTGTCTTATTGCTTTTTTGTATATGGTAAATTCCTGCGGAATTTAGGATTAAAGGGTCTAGCCCAGACGTCGGTTCATCAAGGATAAGCACCTTTGCATCCAACATCAAAGCCGATATGATCCCTAGCTTCTGCTTCATCCCTTTAGACATCTTCCGAATGAGTATCTTCAAATCTAATCCGAGGGCCCTCACAAAATAATCTCGGTTCTTCTTTATGTGCCTACAATCGATGTGCATTCCCGCAATAAGATCTAAAAAATCAAGACCTGTTAAATTCTCAATGAAATGGAGTTCCCCGGGAAGGTAACTGACGATCTTCTTTACTTCCGTCTTTTCCTGCCAACAATCATAATTGTTGATCCTTACTCCTCCCGAATCTGGTCTTAAGAATCCCATCAAGAGACGGATGGTCGTGGTCTTCCCTGCTCCGTTAGGACCGAGGAAACCGAACGCTGTTCCATTATCGACCTGAAAGCTAATGTTCCTTATTCCTCGTCCTTCACGGTATACCTTGGTTAAGTCTTTAACCTCGATCATTTCCTCCCTACTTCCTTCAGAAAAACCTTCGTAATTAAGGTGCAACGATTTTTCTGAAAATACCTGCTTGTTAATATTGCTTTCAGTCTAATGGCTTTCTAGCAAAGAAATAGTGAGAGACTTTAAACGGGAGCGGAATTACCTCAATCTGAGTAAAACCGGTTTGTTCTAAGAGGTCTATCATCTCTTCTTCTAAAGGCAATCCCTCAAAACCCTCATGACAGGAAAGGAAAAAACTCATCAAATTCTGTGGAATATGAGTTTTGAAAATTTGAAAGGATGGAGTTACTCCACGCAGAGCTGTTAAAATTCCAATTTGCCCTCCTGGGCTCAGTAGATTCTTAAGGTGATTTAAAAGTTCCACTCGCTTGACTCTACTGAAATAGTAGATATTATTATTAAGCAGGCAGCAATCATATTGCTCTAACGTATCCGTAAAATCAAAAACATCTTTCGATTCAATCCGAATTCGACCTTGATTAGAACCTATTTGAGCTGCAGCCCGGTTGGCTACAGACGAATTGATTTCTAGCCCCACACCCTTTAAACTTGGAAATTCTTCAACAAGTCTTCGTAAAAAGTCGGCTTCACCGCAACCTACGTCTAAAACATTACTCCAACGATCCTTTGCACACTTTCCCTTAAGCAACGGCCATACGAAGGGTTCCGAAGCCTTGGAGGCTCGAGAAATAAGCTCATTTTCCATTTCACGATCCATCTGCTCACGAGGAATTTCACCTCTGATCAAATCTGGCAATTGCCCAAAACAAGGTCCCCAATGAAGGGCAAATTCTTTATACATGGCTTCTAAGCCATAATCACGGTAATCTTGAATAGCCCTTCCCATTTTGCTCAATTGATAATTTCCGTTATTGGAAACAAGTAACTCTTGAATCTTGGCTTGTTCCAGCCAATGATCCAGTAATAGAGGGTTCCAGTTTACATTTTCGGCTAGAATTTTTTGCTTTGATTTTTCTTCCCCAAGGCTTTCCCAAAGATTAAGTTCAAAACCTGTGTGAACAAGCCACAAAAACCCTAAATTCTCCATCAGTGAAACTGTCTTTCCGAGCAGCGCTAACATTCCTATTTCCATGGAGGTTAACCTCCCCTAATAATAATCTCTGTATAGAATACATAACTAACCAAGCCTTACTTAATCTATACATTTCATTGTATGTTGGCTGATAAACTAGTTGTGTCTGTCTCCCTAGTCCCCCCAAATACTTTCCCATAAATAATTCAGACCAAACCTAGCCCATATAAACCTTCCACTAAAGGGCTTTGCTTGTTCAACTAGGCTTAAACTGGGATCTAACTTATTTATAATTCCTTCAAGGATCAGTAAGGACTTACCTAAGAGGATAAATTCAGATGGAATCTTAATTTCATGGCGAAAGATAATCTTAAAAAAGTCTTGAATGGATTCTCCAAGGGTATAGTCTCCCGAGGATACTTTCAAATGTTTCCAACGTAAAGCAGCAATATCTGTTTGAAAAGTAAGCCTATCTACATGCTCAGGTACAATTCCCATTTGTGAAAGTTTCTTTAAAAGCAAACCATCATTTCCTCGGATAAGTGCAGAAGTTAATGATAAGATCTGCCCTCTCATTGAAGGGGTTAGATGTCCGATAATCCCAAAATCAAGCAAGGCAATTTTTTCCTGAGGTAGAATCATAACATTGCCGGGATGAGGATCACCGTGAAAAGATCCCTCCAGAAGGATTTGTTTAAGGAGTGCTTTACTTAACCGATCCGCTATCCGGTGAAGATTATATGAGGGCTCCTGAGAACCGATTATTTGATTTAATGGAATCCCCGAAATATATTCCATGGTTAAAACTGAGGGATGGGTGAATCTCCAGTAAATTTTCGGAATTACAATATAAGAGTTTTTCTTATTTAACTTGGCGAGTTTTTCCGCATTATGAGCCTCATTAAGAAAATCCAACTCTCGGTTAATCGTATCAGAAAACTCCTTAAGCAGCATGCTAATTGGATAGCGTTTTCCCCACTGTGTTTTCTGTTCGACTTGGTTGACAAGGAATTGAAAGATTTCTAAATCGGTTTTTACAGTCTCTTGAACGAGTGGCCGTTGAACTTTCACAGCCACCTTTTCTCCGTTATGCAGAACTGCGTAATGCACTTGCCCAATCGAGGCTGCGGCAAGAGGTATGGGATTAAATTGTTGAAAGGATGACTCCAAGCTAGACTGTAATGATTCTTCGATGACTCGCCGAATTTCCCGAAAAGAATGGGGTCGAACTCGGTCTTGGAGTTTCCCTAATTCGTTAATTATGGGCTGAGGAAAAAGATCTGAACGGGTGCTCGCTAGTTGTCCTATTTTTACAAAAGCTGGACCAAGTTCCGTGAAAGCATTTCTCAGATGTACTCCAATGGTTGCAAAGTTTTTCCCTTGCATTGACATTAAATTTCCTGATATAAACAGATATCCAAATCCATGTCGAATGAGTACCGAAAGGATCTCATAGTAACGGGCAAAATGTCTTGCTGGTATTTCAAACATACTGAATGCTCTCCGTTTCTAAAAGGCTATTATATAATTATGATACTTTAGGCGTAAGGTGACAGTTGACTCTATAGAAATGTTTTAGCCCCCCGTTCTCAGTCACCCCTCTGTTATAAAGAAAAACTGGAGTATTAAATTGTATTATCAATTTACACTCCAGCTCTCTGTCTTCTTATAAGTTATCGGCGTTATTTCTTTAAGAAGACTCAACTTTTAAATTTCAGACCAGTTAGTTCTTATGGTTCATTACTGATAATTTATCCGTGTCCGGTTCCGAAGTTCTTCAAGACGGTTCCATTGTTTTTGCATGATGGATAATCGCTCTACAAACGGAAGCGTGTCCCAATGTTCATAAAGATATTCGTTAGCCCATTCAAAATGGGTACATTCTACCTTTGCAACGATATAATCAGGAAGATTCCTTTTATTTTCTTAAACGAGCTCCCAAGAAGAACCCTAACCAAGAAGACCCTAAAGTTAGTAAAGCGTACAAAATACTTAATCCTATAAGAGTTGTCTCTTTGAAGGAATACAGTATTAAAATAATGACTGCCGGCGCACTAAGACTAGCCCAAGACAACCAAGATTTCCGTTTTTCGATAAAACCGAAAATAAAACCTAATATTACATAGGCTACCAACACGAGCAGGAACGTAAAAAGTCGTTCATAAAGGGAGCCGCTACTATCAGAAAAAACAGAGTTGAATACGATGAAAAAACCGGGAATTAGCCCTACAATAAAAACCAAAATAGCAAATACTGCCTTCTTCATTATTAACACCCACCTTTTTATCAATTTCTAAAAAACGATACCGTTTTAAGTTTACAGGTTTTAATCGCGTCAGCGCTGTTAACATTTTACTTTTCATTTTTTAATTCATGAAGTAAACTTTTACTGCTACTGACTTATAGGTATTATATACTAAAAACTAAAGGACCTATAAAGAAAACACTGAATTTAAGCTTCATTTGATTAAAAACAATAAAAATCCTTGTCTTTTGAAGGTTTTTTATTGTTTTTAGCGAATCACTTATTGAGGTGATAAAATTTTGAAGACACAATATCTTGTAATTCCGGTCACGGATGAAGAACGTACACGTTTAAATTATGTATGTTCTAAATTAGGTATTACCATTGGGCAATTCTTTAACACTGCGTTACGCGAAGGGGAAATGGAAATTCTTAGTACTGAGGCATTTAGTCCTGGGGGTATATTTTCGAACGAGGAACAATCGTTTAAACAGGACTCTGAGTAAAGTTCTTGAATACTTGTTAAATTTGAATTAAAAACTTAGAAAATACGTTACTTATTTACTTTACTATATCTAGCTTTATAATATAATAGGTTCTAGTGCTCTTAAATAACGTCGATTCCCTTGCAAACGGATGCAAAAAAACCAGCGCTTGCGCTGTGCTTGAATTCATGGAAAGGTGGTGAATTTATGTCTGACCTTAAAAAGACCGACTTAGAAGACTTAGCTGAAAGCCTTGAGAAACATGCCAACGAAAATGAAAGACCTGTTAGCATGGTAAGCTTTAAAGATCTTTTTACACCGTCTTTTATGGCGAAACACACTCAATTTGCAAATTTTAGTGAGCTGCTGATCTTTGGGAAATTCAATGTAAACAGCCTAGAGGAATTTATGGCACTTCTGGATGATAAGTTTGATGAATTCGTAAAGCAAACGACGCAATTTCAAAGCTGGGAAGAAATGCAATCAACGGCTGTTGCTGAATATGTTAAGACCTTAAACTAACTCGTTATTGTCTATTTATAATTGATAGAAGGGACTGTTTTTTATGGATGCCTGAGGACATTCATGAAAAACAGTCTTTTTAAAACCAAAATGAGAGAGTAGAATCAGTAAACTTAATTGCTGAATTTTACTCTCTCACTTATTATTTATCCAACTCCTATCTCATAATGAGTTTCCAGGACACTCATCAAAGGATAGCCAGTTTCTTGTGTTCCATTAAAAGCAAACGGTAATCACTATATTAAGAAATCGTCATGAAACTGCATAAAAGCTCAACCTTAGGAAAAGCTTTAAGAAGGAACTATCAAAAGGAGGGAACATCATGCAGTTAGCAGCTCATGAAGCTCAAGATCTAAATGAATTAACGCTAAGCTGTGTTAACTCAATTACAAACATGGCTCTATTTCTTAGTCAGGTGCAAAACTCTGAACTAAAATCAATTATTCAACAACATTTTGATTACCATGTAAAAGATTATAATATAAAGGTTGAATATCTTAGTAAACCCGATGGTCCAACCGCAACTCTACAGGTTCCACCATTAAGCAATACTCTTCCTAACTTTACACAATCACAAACTGCGGAGCAACCCGTTACTCCAAGGACGCAAGTTAACTCATTAAATGACCGGGAAATTGCTACAGCCTATCTGTTGACTCTAAAAAGAGCAGGTCGAGAATATGCTTGGGCCGCCATGGAAGCAAGTAATCCTGGCTTACGCTCCTTTTTAGAAGATGCTTTCAAAATGTCCTCGCATCATGCCTTTGATGTTTGGCAATGGATGGTTAAACAAGGATATTATCCTTTAAAGGCGGCTGACCCGGTAATGACCCAGACCCTTGGGCAAATGTATGATGTGGTTCAAGGTCCAGCCTCAGTCCTCCAATAATTAACCTATTTAACCCTCGACAACACCCCTTAAGCGTCTCAAGTAGACGCTATGAGGGGTGTTATCATGAGCAAGACCTAACTGGATTACTAATAATATGTCCGGAAGGAATGGGGAAATGGAACATACTTACGAACAACTTAGCCCTTTTGAACTAAAAGACAAGTTAATCAACCTTGCTGATAAACACGGAGATACCAGCATCTGGTCTATGCTTAATGCAGGGAGAGGAAACCCAAACTGGATTGCAGCAACGCCACGTGAAGCGTTCTTCACCTTAGGCCGATTTGCCATGGAGGAAACCCGCAGCGAATGGAACGATAAGGACCTAGCTGGCATGCCTAATACCAAAGACATTGCAGCACGCCTTATGGCCTTCTTAACCAAACATCAAGATACACCTGGAGCAGATTTAATCAAGCAAAGCGTTGATTATGGAACCATAAATCTGGGGTTTAATCCTGACGCCTGGGTACATGAACTTGTGGATGGGTTAATTGGGGATAACTATCCGGTACCGGATCGTATGCTCACTCACCTTGAACAAATTGTTCACACTTATCTTATTCGGGAAATGTGTCATAACGAACCTCCAGCTGGCAAATACGATCTGTTTGCTGTTGAAGGTGGGACTGCTGCCATGTGTTATATCTTTGACTCTCTAATTGCGAATAAGTTACTCTCCATTGGGGACAAAATTGCACTCATGGTACCAACCTTTACCCCATATCTCGAGATTCCTCATTTAGCACGCTATGATTTCGAGATTGTTCGAATTAATGCTCTGGAAATGGATGAAAGAGGTATTCATACTTGGCAATATACAAATTCAGAGCTCGATAAACTTGCCGACCCCAGTATAAAAGCTTTGTATGTTGTTAACCCAAGCAACCCACCTTCTGTGGCTATTCGAAACGAATCAAAAAACCATATCATAGATGTGGTTAAAAAACACAATTCCAACTTAATGATTATAACTGATGATGTCTACGGAACATTTGTGGATGATTTCCGATCCCTGATGGCTGAATTACCGTTTAATACACTTGGGGTTTACTCGTTTTCTAAGTATTTTGGGGCAACAGGCTGGCGACTAGGGGTCATCGCTGTTCATCAAGACAATGTCTTTGATAAATTGTTGAAAGAGCTCCCCCACGACAAAGCAAAGGCCCTGACAGAGCGTTATGGAATAATTACGTTGTATCCTGAACAACTTCGCTTTATAGACCGAATTGTGGCAGACAGTCGTCAAGTCGCTTTAAATCATACAGCTGGTTTATCTACGCCGCAGCAAGTACAAATGGGGTTATTTGCTCTCTTTGCGTTACTTGACGGGGAAAACCGTTACAAGGAGTTGACACAAGACATTTGCCGCCATCGCCAAGAATTATTATACGAGGGCTTTGGGCTCGAGTTGCACACAGATAAGTTTAATGCGGCATACTACAGTCAAATTGATTTATTGGTGTGGGCTAAAATCAAGTATGGCAGTGAATTCTCTGACTATTTACAAGCTAATTATGAGCCAACTGACTTCCTTTTTCGTTTAGCAGAGGAATCCTCAATCGTGCTGCTTAACGGTAGTGGATTTGGCGGGCCAAAGTGGTCCATTCGCACCTCTCTCGCCAACTTGAATGACGAAGCTTATCGAAAAATTGGCGAAACCGTCCAAAAGACCTTTGATGAGTATGCTGCAGCATGGAAGGCTTTGAAGCATTAACCCTTTTAGTCTTAGTCATCTACATAGCATCGTAGGTTTTGAGAGCCGTGCTCTTTCTGCGTTAGTCTCCACCGGAGACTAACGCAGAAAGAGTCAATCGTTTTGTCAATTTTGTGAAAAAATTCACTCTAATCTCCTTCTGTTCCAATACAGTAAAAAATAAGTATTGTCTGTTCCAAGCTCACCTGTTATAATTTCAACATGTTCCTTTTAACGCAAAGTCGTTTATAGTAAATTTTATTCTACGACTTTGACTTAAGGCATTAACCTTAAAGGCAAAATAAAAGAAAGGATGGTAGTACGGTGTCAGAATTTTTCGCTGTTAAGCAAACCAAGCTTAGAAACTAGAAGTGTTAGTATGGTAGGAAAAATAATCCGCACTTAATTCTAAAAGAATTGTTAATAGTCTCCTAAATTTTATCAAATTTGAAACGGGGTGGATCTATGTTAGGGCTGACTGACCCTGGAGTCATTGCCGCATTTCTCTTGTCCATCGGCAGTGCCATTTTATGTGTTATCTATGGTTTAATCAATTGGAATAAGGATTGAAATTCCTAGTTTGAAGGGTGGAGTAGTAAGTGAGTATTTTTATTGTTGTTCTAGCAATTTATATATCAATCTCAGCTTTTTTAGGATATCTGGGTTATAAACATACAAAGTCCTCCAAAGATTATATGGTGGCAGGTGGTAATATCCATCCTTATGTAATGGGCATGGCATATGGAGCAGCCTTTATCTCTACATCAGCTATTGTCGGGTTTGGTGGAGCTGCCAGCTTTTATGGTCTGAGTATGTTGTGGTTAACGTTTGCAAATATTTTCGTAGGAATTTTTATTGCCTTTGTTTTCTTTGGCAAAGCTACGCGAACCTTAGGGCAGAAACTTAAAGCCTATACCTTCCCTCACCTTTTGGGATCTCACTATCAATCAACCTTTATTCGCAAGTGGTCCGCGGCACTCATGAGTATGGTCTTACCACTTTACGCTGCAGCCGTAATGATTGGGGGAGCCCGATTTTTAGAACAAACCTTACAAATAAATTACAATACAGCAATTTGGGTACTCTCGCTTGTAGTTTTAGCATACGTCTTTTTTGGCGGACTAAGAGGAGTCGTTTATATTGATGCCTTCCAAGCCTCCTTGATGTTTATTATGATGTTTCTCTTGCTTAGTTTCACGTATATGAAACTTGGTGGCGTCTCAGTGGCACATGCAAAGTTAGATGCCATGTCAAGCCTAGTCCCTGCAGCCCTAGCAAAGCAAGGAATGACAGGGTTTGCCTCGATGCCCATCTTTTTAAGCCAAAATTGGTGGTTTGTCATATCCACCTTAGTCCTTGGGGTCGGGATCGGTGTGTTAGCTCAACCACAGCTCATTGTTCGATATATGACGGTGAAGTCAAGCAAAGAGTTAAATCGAGCCTTAGTTTTTGGTGGAGTTTTCATCCTTTTCATGACTGGCGTCGCTTTTACAGTAGGTGCACTTTCAAATGTCTACTTCCACGAAACAAGTAATACTATCGCCATGGCAGCGTCCGCTGTCGGGGGAACGGGGCCCAACACAGATAAAGTAATACCCTTATTTTTATCTGAAGCCTTTCCGGCTTGGCTCGTTTATTTTTTCTTGCTTGGTCTCTTGGCAGCAGCTATGTCTACCTTGAGTGGTCAACTTCACATTATCTCAACTTCAATTAGTTATGATCTTTTCGGTAAAACCAGTAAAGATGACCCGACAAAAACACTCTTGCTAGCGCGTGTTGGGTTAATCGTCGGGTTCATTGCCACGGTTATGGTAGCGAAAGTCTTGCCAGGTAACATTATTGCTGTAGCCACGGCTATCTTCTTCGGGCTCTGTGCCGCAGCCTTTTTACCTATATACGCAGGTGCCCTTTGGTGGCCACGAGCAACAAGGGCCGGCGCAACTTGGAGTATGCTGGTTGGAACCTTCGTTTATAGTCTTATGTGCCTCTTTGTCTATACTAAAGAATCTTCCATCTTTGGCTTAGCTAAAGCAATATTTGGCAAACATTCGCTAGCTGGAACAGGCCCCTTAAGCTATATCGACCCTTTAATAATAGCTCTTCCAGCTAGTATTATTGTCTTCATCATTGTCTCACTAGTTACCAAACCATTAAAAACTGTTTCTTAGCAAAAAGCCTGCCTACTTTATACAATTAGCCACTTTGCCTAATAAGCAAAGTGGCTAAATTGTTTTATAACCGTCTCTATAAACATGTTCCTATTATTCAGGAAGGATTAACCTCTCCACATCTATGGATAGGGCAACCGCCACAACCACACGATTTTTCAAGGCCATCGCAAAGCTTGTAATCTCCCCCCTCAATCCTTAGAACTTTTCCATTAACTAAAGATTCTGCCAGTTTGATCCTTGCTTCATTATAAATACGCTGAACAGTTGTACGTGCAATATTCATTTGGTCGGCACTCTCTTCCTGTGTAAATCCCTCTAGATCAATAAGCCGTATCGTTTCATACTCATCAATAGTCATAGTCACAAAATGCTCTTGATTAATCGGAGAGTTAAGAGGCCCAAATCGATTACTTTCCGGTAGGCAACACACTTTTCTCCATTTTCTTGGCCTTGGCATACTAAGAATACCTCCTTTCAGTTCTCGAAATATGCCTACTCTGAGATTTTATTATACTTAATTTAAATACTAGGTCAATTATGGTATTAAATCCTCTTCTTTCCTCAAAATCCTTTCAAAAACCTTTCAAAAACCTTATTCAATAATATAGTCAATAAAAAGAGTCCGCTCCTTCACCAAATTATACTCGATTACCCTAACTTGCTTAAGATTCACCTTGCCCTCAAAAGCACGTACAATTGGACGTGTAGGTAACCCTTTGTTTTGCCCCACAATCACTCCCGTTTCTCCATTATTAAGCTTAACCGTATATCCTGTTGGATAAGCAGCAATATACTGTAAAAATATGTGAATCAACTCTTGGCGGAAACGTACCCCGGCGTTTGCCATCATTATTTCACACGCTACATGGGGTAGAACTCGTGGAACGCCCGGAGAACCATGGATAAGACAATCATAAAAGTCTGCTACGGCAACAATCTCCGCCAGTGGGTGAATAGCCGTACCTTTTAATTGTCGCGGATATCCCTTACCGTTTGTCCATTCATGATGTTGATAAGCCATGTGTGCAATGATAATACTAGTTTGAGTTTTTTTTCGGATAAGATCATAACCCTGTGTCGTATGAGTCTGATATAACTCCTTTTCTTCACTCGTTAAAAGACCTCTTTTATTAGTAACCTCTTTCGGTAAATTGACAATTCCCACATCATGAAGTAGTGCACCTGTAGCCAGCTCATTAAGCTTCTCAGTTGGTAAGCCAAGCCCTTTACCAAGAACGGTAGATAATACACAAACGTTCACAGAGTGAGCGTATACACGGTTATCTATGTTACGCATATCCATGAGGCTGATCATGATATCCTTCTTAAAAAGAATATCATGCACAATATTGCTCACCGAATCTTTCACATCTATACTATGACCCTTTTCAATTTGGATAGCTTTACAAGATTTTTCAATAGTAGCCATAGCCTCAAAACGGTGTTTATCAGATATAACATCCTCTATAATAATGTCACTGGTCAAATCATCCTCAATATAAATACCATGCATACCCAATTGCTGCAATCGAGTAATATACTGCGATTTAAGAACCACGCCCTTGCCCAATAATATTTTACCATTAGACGAAAAAATATCCTTTGCTAAAACATCTCCGTCTTTAAGGCGCTGAACACTTACTTCTCGCACTTTTTGTTTCCTCTTTTCTCCCACTAAGTTATCTCTTGACTATCTGGGCTGACCATAAAATGATAGTAATGTTTTCGACATAAACAAGATAATATCCTTTAAAATTGAGCATTCAAAAATGAGCTGGAAGCAACATTACTTCCAGCTCTATCTTCACACCACAGATAAGCATCTCCATAACACCTTAGGATTAAACCACCACCAAAATCAGGCCTGCACTGACTATACTAAAGGATTTAACATATCGTATTAACAAATAAATAACCCCCTTTAGTCCTTTGCTAAAAAGGCCATAGGGGATTATCATACACATATACACAATTTACATATTAATAGCCTAATTGAAAAGTTCTATTTAGTAATTGATCATAATAGGGCATTGATAGACTCCACTCTTTACTGTATTCACTATGCCTAATCAAGCAGTAACCAGTCCCTTTTCCTGGATGAACTCCATAAGCAACTTTGCGGTTCCTCCGGTAAGTTTTAGGCAGCCTTTTAAGTGTTCTTGTGAGTCAAAAGCGTGAAGATTCAACATCCGGCAATCAATTCCACCAAATTGATTTTTAAAACGATCGTGGAATTCGTGGGCTAAGTTATAGATCGGTTCTCTAGATTGAGAAGCATCGGTTCGACCGCCCAAGAGCCCTATTACCATAACTGAGCCTGCCAATGCACCACACATACTACCAGCATGTCCTAGCCCTCCCCCGAACCCCGAAGCCATTTTTAAGCTTTCCGGGTTTAAAGGGTTGTCTAGCATTTCATTGAAAGCATGTACAATTGCCTCAGAACAATTAAACCCCCCTTTAAACTTGTTACCCGCTTGAGAGCGGGCTTCTAAAGCTTTTTCACTCATATATTTTTCTCCCCTTTAAATTTCTTCCTTCTAGAATTATTCTGCACCGGATTATATATTCCTTCTATTCAGAATAATCTTTCAACTATATATGATAATCTTTCAGTATTTCTGTAACTTGCTTGTTGAAGGGTATCTAGGTCACATTCTTATAAGCAGGGGCATTCCTTACTTAAACACGAGTTCACCGAAGTTGTCACCATACCAATGCTTAATCTCCTCTTTCAGCTTGTCATGCAAGGGTTTATTTAGTTCATGTTTATACTGTTTTTTAACATTTATGACTGTTTTCTCCCCAGAATATTCTCTTAATACATGGTCCATATTCTCTATAGTTCTACAACTAATCGTTTGTTTTTGAAGAGCTTTGATCATTTCTAAGTCTTCTGAATCAGCCTGTACATCCTTATCTCCCGCTATTACTAGAATTGGACAGGTGGCCTTATTCAGCATGTCTAGAACATCATCATCCGTATAGCTTAAGTGCTCCCGCAACCATTTGGCCGGAAACTTTTGAAATTGGATTCTCAGAACATCCTCATTAGACGCTGAAACTAAATCGAAAAGCTTTTTCTGCTTTAGGACTACTTTTTTTTCAGTTACAAGGTAACTTAACAGCTTGCCCTTTAATCCCTTCATTTTCTTTATTTCCTCTATAATACCTAGATTCTGAAATTGCATAGCTGTTTTTAAACAAATTCCTGCACCTGACACAAGTATTAATCCTGAAACAGGATGAGTAGTATTTGCAATAGACGCTAAGATACATCCCTCACTATGCCCTAACAAGAGGATTTTATCTTTATCCACATTAGAAAGGTTTTCTAAATAATTAATGTTACTGATAATATCCTTAACTAAATCGTGAACACCCGTTTTATTAAAATCTCCTTTACTCTTACCAATTCCTCGTTTATCATAGCGGATCGTTATTAAACCAAGGCCGGAAAGATACTCCGCTAGTTGTCTATAAATATTCATATTAAAATTCTTCATATTTCCATCGCGATCCCCTTTTCCGGTACCCCCTATTATCACGACCGCAGGAAGTTTTTGAGAGTTAAGTTCCGGTATGGTTAAAGTTGCACTAAGGTCATACTCACCCTTTACTACAACTTCCTTTTCACTAAATTTGTATAACATGGTTTTTTCTCCTCTCTATTTTTCATCCCCTGGCAAGATTACGAATGAGAATTTACGCAGCCTTCTTTCATTACTAGCTGTATTATTCTGTATCTTGATAAGAGACTTCTTAAGGTCTTCCAAAAACTCATCACTTTCTTCATCACTGAGGTATAGAGGATAACTTCTAAATCCAACTCTATCGTTTTCTAGTTCATAGTTCTCTGTGTCTAAATAAACACGAAAATCCTTTAACAGGCTCATGACAAAGGTGTAAAAAACATTAAAAAGCTCTTCTGAGTTACCTTTTTGGAATAATTGATTCCCTTCTAAAAGAGGATTATTTTTTAGTCTATAGACCTTTTCAATAGTACCTCTTATTTTGTTTTCAGCACAAATCTCTAAAATATCGTACGCCACCAGTTTATTAATATGCCTGTAAAGGCTTGCCGATGGGATATCAGGCATATCAGCAGCGATTTTCCGAACAGTTGCAGTTTCATTTGTCATAAAAAGTTGTAATATTTTCATACGTACAGGATTTAATAACCCACTCAACATTCTATTATCCATTAAGGTACCCCCTTTTATTATTATCAATTATGATAATAATATCATAATTGATTTTTGTCAATGCTTATCTAAGTGGCGGTTTCCACGTCTTCTAGTGTAATGGGCCCTCTGTACTAAATCAAAAAGAGGTATTTAAGGCAAGATGGCGAAATAATCTTAATTATTCTTAATTATTCTTAATTATTCGACGTAATTTTCATCTATGGTTCACGAAGCCATAAACAAACATTAGAGGTGATCCACAATTTGAAGGTCCGACATAAACTATCTCTAACCACAATTGCCGGTATATTTCTAGGTGCATTGATTTGCATCATTATACTTAGGATACTGTTTATGAGTTATGCAGAAAAGGCAGAGGAGAGCTTAGTCAATCAAGATTTTTATCGGGCATTGTCAATTATACAACGAGAAGAATCTTCCCTAGAAAGTACCGTAATGGACTGGGCCTATTGGGATGATACTTTTAATTTTCTTAACGGCACCAATAGCGAATATGTTGATATAAACCTTCAAGATAATACTTTGACTTCCTTAAACCTTATTTATATGGGCTTTTTCAACCTTGAAGGAAATGCAATTTTTACAAAAACTAGTGGTATTGATGCGTTGAAAGATAGTTCATTTAAGGATGAATTATTTCGGGGTTTGCCAACGGGAGAGAATTATAAACAACTTCTGTCTCCCTCTACTCCTATTACTGGACTTTGGATGATTTCAGGACAACCCATAATCATTTCCATATCATCTGTGACAACGTCGAACATGGATACTCCAACCAATGGGTACATCGTCTTTTGCAGATTAATTGATCAAAAATTTCTTGATTATCTTGAAGATCTTCTCAAGGTAAGCATTAAATTTTACCCGGGACAGAATCCCGAGATTTTAGAGATTTTGCAACAGAATTATCAGAGTGTGCCCCTGGATAAAACTATCTTGTACATTAAGAAAACTTCAGATTTAATTAAGAGTTATGCCCAAGTTAATAATATCTACTATAATTCTAAAATTTACTTAGTACTCGAGACCAGTAGACCCATGTATCGTGATGGATTGGCTATCATTAATTACACCAGCAGTGCTTTTATTGCATCGTTTCTGATTATTGCTGCCTTATGTTTGTTAGGCTTAGAATTTTTAGTCATCCGGCGAATTGAAAAATATAGTGGCTCGGATGTCAAGACAAAAATAATCCTAAAGATAATGTACCAGATAT
>JADQBO010000494.1 GCA_016278585.1 Desulfosporosinus sp. | reverse complement strand
TTTCAGCGTTGATATACATTCCGCCGGGGAACGATTCCTTGGCCTTAGCTACTACGGCATAGGCCCTTTCCGTATACAATCTCGAGAAATAAAGACCTGGAAAGTTATGACAGGGATAATGGGACGCCATAATAACAAATCGTGCAGTCACTTTCTTACCATTACTTGTGACTATAGAGTATGGACCTTCTCCTTGGATATCCACGACTCTAGACTGTTCGAAAATTTTCCCACCTTTTTCATCAATTATCTTAGCAAGTGTCAGTAAATACTTACGGGGATGGAACTGAGCTTGATTATCAAACCTTAAAGCCCCTTTGATAGGGATAGGTATCGATAGTTCCGTTTGATAAAATGCTTTGATTCCTAATTCAGCAGCCACAGACTGTTCGTCTTTAAGCTTTTGAATGTAGTCGTCTGACTGAGTATACACATAAGCCGACTGCCAACTAAAATCACACTCAATTTGTTTTTCTGCGATCAAATCTGCAACAAATTTAATGGCAGTTTCATTAGATTCAGCATACTGTCTTGATTTTTCCGCTCCCATTTGACGTTTTGTCTGGTTATAAATTAGCCCGTGTTGAGATGTCAGTTTGGCCGTAGTATGGGCCGTAGTTCCCAGTAGGATACGGTCCGCTTCTAGGACAGCTACCTTTAAGCCTTCTTCCGCTAGTAAATAGGCCGAAGTAATCCCCACCATCCCCCCACCAATAATTACAACATCGACCTTAAGGTCTTCGTTCAAGGTCGGATAGTTAGTTTTAGGTGTGGAAGCAATCCAAAATGATTCAGGTGGAGTTACGAAGGGTGATTTAGCAAAATTAGGTTGATTCATTAGTCATCCACCCCCTGATATTATTTCCATTAATGTGCCCGTCTTTGGGCTTTATATGAAAAATTCAAGAGTGAACTCACTAAAACTAGTTATCTAATTGCCTGAATCCAATCTCTCACTTAAAAACGTAGCACCGAGTATAAGGGAACCTCCTATCATTTGAATAAAGCCCATGCTCTCTCCTAGGAAGATCGCTGCAATGATCACTGCCGAAATTGGGTCTAAATAGCTTAAAACAGCGATAGTCTGCCCTTTTAGTTCCTGGAGAGAGGTAAAGTACAGGAAATAAGCAATTCCAGTATGGACAACGCCCAATATAAGGATAAAGATAAGGGACTCAAAATTTACCCCTGAAAAGCCCATAGTATCTTTTGTATAAACATAGGGTAAAAGAACTATTGCAGAAACCAATAATTGCACTAAGGTCGTTTCAAACCCTGACAAATTCCTTATAAATTTATTCATTAAGATAACACCAGCATAGAATACTGCTGCGGAAAGACCGTATAGTATACCGACTGCATGATTATTCGAACTACTTGCGCTACTGCCCTCATTATTAACAATTAAAAATAGTCCCACCATGGCCATAATAATACAACCCACCTTCAAAGGGGTTAGTTTTTCTTTTAAAAATAAAGGGTGCTAAGATAATTACAAATATGGGCGCAAAGTAGTAGCTTAATGTAGCGTTGGATATAGTGGTATATTTATAAGCTTGGAACAGAAGTATCCAATTTATGCCCACGGCCGCACCTGATAGAATTAAAAGTATAAAGTTTTGTTTGATTGATTTTAATGAGAGCTTTTGCTTAGCAAAAAGACTGGCACAAATCAAGAATAAGCTCCCGATAACTCCTCTTAGAAATGCAATTTGGCTTGAGGACAAGTCAATCTCCTTCACAAAAACCCCAATACTTCCGAAGATAAGCATAGCCGTTATAATTTTGAATTTCCCGTTCATATTCCTCCAGCTCCTGTTCAACTTAACTATTTTTTAAAGGGATTTTAATCCTTTGTACGATTATGCGTTTTAATTATTTATAATTTCTTGGCGATTTGTGAAATTATACATTAAATCTTTCACTAGGTCACTGTAAAAAGCCAGAGGAAATTTACATAGTTCAAGTTCAGCTCTCTGGCTTTTAATTACAATCTAAATATAAAAGTACAACGAATTCGTTAGATAGTCCATTTCCTGTCTTAGGACACATTTCAATAAATGATTTTTTAGGGTTCTAACTGTGCATGCCCTAGTCTTATAGGCTAACACAAGCTTTTCAAATCGTTTCTTTTCAGCACTTGAACATTCTTGACTCACATAACTCCATAAAAGTTGAGCTGCATTAACTTCTGCTTCCATATCCTCAGGAAGTAAATATGCTTGTTCAAGCCTTTCATAAAACTCTTTTGCGACCAGCTCATCCTTAAGGTTGAGCATCTGATCAATTTCATTATATAGTCTTTCTGAGCGACTAAGCACAAAATATTTGTACCTTACCCATTCCTCAAATAATTTAGCCGATATATCAAGTACCGCAGTATTAATACATTTGATCGCGGACAGGTTTTTATCCTTTACCTCAAGCATAATATCGATTTCTTTATTACCAAGATTTCGGTAAAAATCTAAAAACTGTTGAATTAAAACGGTATCTGAATGTGCCCCTGAAGACGCACCTACTTTTTGCTGAGAATAGTGGATTTTTTGTTTACCATCATACCCTTTCCAGGTACTACTACAGGCTGCCATCCACTTCCCATCTGAAAGTTTCTCCATTGGTGGATTTAATTGATGATGGAGGTTGTCAAAAATAACGGGTATATTTGTTTCCTTTGAAATTTCAAGAACGTCCTGAATGGTATAATTTTTATCGTCATTTTCTATGACTAACCTATTTCTGATCGATTGCGGAAGTAGAAGATAGTTCTTTATAAAAACCTTCGTAGATTTTGCCTTATCCCCATACACACCGCCAATATGTAGAACAATTTTGTTTTTTTGATCCACTCCAAGTGCCTTAAGAAATGCTCCATGATACTTCAAATCCTCAATGGCATTTTGTACTATTCTTGGTTCTGTTGCATTAAGCACTGTGTATTGACCTGGATGCATTGACACCCTCATTTCTGCAGCGGAAATCTTTTCACCTATCCTTGTGAACATTTCTTTAAATTCAGCCCACCAATGTACTTCATTAATAGGGTGTGAACCAAATGGAATAATATCTGAACTGATTCTAAAGAGTTTAATATCATTTCTAATATTGTACTCCACCATAGTTTCAAGAGCTGATAAATTTGACCTAGTAATTGCTCTTATGTTATCTTCTGTAGCGTTCTTCAGTATGCACCGTGACAATCCGGCATTTTGCACACCTATAGTTATACATGCATAACCTATCGCCAAATAGTTTACCTCATTTCAAATTTATTCGAGCCCCTTTCAACCCGTTCGTTATCGTCTAATTTGCACATTAAGAGCAGCTGCTTAATCTATTACCATTGCCTTTTCCTACTCCAATATTTAACTGCATTAGCTGCATTAGCCGCCTTGCTCAGATTTTTAGTACTACTGAAACATTTTGCCTTATGTTAAAGATTTTATTCCCACTGCGGATGTATTAGCTTCCCAAAAGCAGAAGCTAGCCTAAAATATTAGAGCCCCTTTGACCTACTTCCGATAATTGTATGCCTTATATCGTAGCATAATAGTATTTTGAACTGTATTTCTTGTCAATGAAAAGGAGCTGCACATGGCAACTCCTAACTTTAAACTTATTTGTAGAAAAATTCTCTAAGTTTTACCAAACAATTAGAGGACATAAGACCACCTCAATACTCAACCGAAAAGTAATAACAAAACGGTTATTCAGGTATAAATTTAACTTGGTTTCTACCCGCAGCTTTTGCTTGGTATAGGGCTTTATCAACGTCTAGAAATAATTCTTTCGGAGAACAATCCCTATCGGGAACTACGGACGTTACCCCTATGCTTACCGTAACCCAGGCGCTTACCCTTGAACCATTATGAGGGATGTTAAGTTTCTCAATGGTTTCCCGCAGTAATAGAGCCGTTCTAAGAGCATCCTCTTTTCCTAACTCAGGCATAATTAAGATAAATTCTTCCCCCCCATAACGGACTGCCAAGTCACTTGCACGTTTAGAAAATCTTTTTATTGCCCGTGCAACCTGTACCAGACACTCATCTCCTGCACTATGGCCGTAATAATCATTGAATGCTTTAAAATAATCAACGTCTAAGATTATCAAAGAAATGGGTCTCTTATGCCTTAAACCCCGATTCCATTCCATCTGGATAGTATTGTCATAGTGTCTTCTATTCCATAGGTTCGTCAAGGGGTCTTTCAATGAAAGCAACTGGAGAACTTCATTGGCCTTTTCAAGTTCAAATTTCTGGTATGCTATCTTTTCCCTTGACTTTTCTAGGGCTTCCGTTCGTTTAATAACCAATTGATCCAGATTAAGGTTTATTTCTTCCAGTTGGGCGGTCATGACTTCTTCCTGTTCAAGAGCATTGGAAAACTTTTGAGCCAATACTAAGGAATTAGCAAACACAAAAATCAGTTGGCCAACAGCGGAAAGATTACCGGTTCGGAACAATGTTCTCAAAAGGGGAGAAACCTGATCATTCATCCATATACTTAAAAAAATGATATCGTTTAAGCTTGTTATAATTAAGGCTAGGGCACCTATAATAATTAGCCCGATTCCCTTTTCCTTTTGGCGAAGTTTATTCATGAGAATACTGATTATATATATTATTGCAAGCACTGTGAAAATTTGATATACCGGATTAAAAATTGTGAAAGTTTTTGCGGGTGTGAAAAGAACCAGACCTCCAAATACAATTCCAACCCCCTTTACAGTTCCAACAATTTTAGAGTGAAAGTCATTAGGAAAAATCGACTTGAAAAACATGAAGATTAAAGTTAGCCCTAGATAAAAAGTTAATGTCTGAATTTTATGGGCGACTTCCCAGTTAAATCCTGGGAATATATAAATAAAGAATCTTTCTCCTACCAATAAGGTTCTCAGCCCAATAAGAAGGCAGAACAAACCAAAATATAGAGGAGGGGGACTCTTCCTTCTAAAGAAAAACATAGCGAGATGATAGGTCCCGATAATCATTAAACTACCGAATAAGAAAAGCTCATAAGCTATGCTCTTATAGTGCAATTCAAAAATTAATTTTTCATGCCCCATGACTAAACTTTCTAGTATTCCCCCACTACGATGATAAAAGTTAGCTACCTGCATTACGATTTCATTCTCACCCTGTGTTAATTCAAAAAGAGCCACTTGCGGGAGATATTGGGGAGTCATTGCCTCTCTACTTTTACCAACCGTTCCGGCAGTGGCAATTAGTTCTCCGTTAACCCAAAGGTTATAGGCCGTAAACACTCTTGGTATCTTTATACTTAACCTTCCACTTTCCCCTGTCTTAAGAAGTAACCTGTAGGTAGCATAACCATCCCCAGATAACTTCTTATTATCAATAATATACTGATTCCATGAACTTGGAATATCAAAATACCCATTTCCTCGTGAGCTTGTTTTCTTAAATTCTTGGGGCCCCAACAATTGATTCCAGTAAAATTCCCATTCTCCATCTAACCTAATTACCTCTTTCTCTAAATGCCATTGGGTTAGGTCGAGGATTCCTTCTTTAGCCTTCGGAACACTTTGAATAAACTCCTTAGAGCAGCCTCCTAAAAAAGGTAATATCAGTATAATAATTGCCAAATAGAATCTAAATATCCTACTATTCTGCATTAGGAGCCCCCTTATTCCAGTTCCTACCGATATAATTCTACATAATTCTTTCATTTCCTTTCTAAAACAAAATACTACTTTATGATTGAATCAGTCCATGATTCATCAATCACACTGGTAACTGAATCGCCGTACATCTTATAACCTATGGCAGCGGAACCGATAACAAAAAAGAGGTGACTTAATCGTCACCTCTTTACCTATTCAACTTTGACCTTGTCGTCTACTTTGGGGATTTGTATAATTGCCTTAAACAAATCTCCATCTATTTCAACAATAAAATTTCCTTTTTGAATTTCTATGAGACTTTTAGCGATCGATAAACCTAACCCACTACCTTGACTGTTTCTGGATTCATCTCCCCTTTTAAAACGCTCCATCAGCTCCTCTGAAGAAATATTTAACTCATATGCCGAGATGTTTTTAATACTGAGGGTTACTCCAGTGTCTAAATCAACAATGTCAATATAGACTCGTGACCCTTCAAGGGCATACTTTAAAATATTTGATAACAAATTTTCGATTGCTCTCCATAATAGTTATTATGGTATCTTCCCTTAAGATTCCAAAATTAGAACCTTGTCGAAACGGTCCGGATGGACTAACTTAAGGTCGATCTGCTCAGTTCTGCCCTTCAAAATTAGGTCTGCAACAATACTCCCCGCGGCAGGAGCATGCATAAAGCCATGTCCGCTGAACCCGTTTGCTAAAATAAATCCGTTTAAGTCTGGTGCTTCGCCGATAATTGGCAGAAAATCAGGCGTCTGTTCGCAAATCCCCGTATAGGTGCGCAGCCATTTTATATCGATAGCCGAGGGGATTATCTCGATGGCTGCCAGGAAAAAATCTTCAGCCACAGATTTATCAACCTCTTCTCCAAATCCAGGCCATGTGTATTGATCGGTTCCCCCTAATAATACGGTCTTAGCGCTAACTTCCTGATGCAAATAGAAACCAGTAGCCAAATCAATCATCAAGGGATTAGCCGGTGGTATATCAATGGGGTTGGTACAGACGTAAACCTGACGGCGGAAAGGCTGCACAGGAAGCTCAATCCCCGCCGTTGCAGCTAGCTGAGAAGCATATGGACCAGTCGCATTCACTATAAATGGGCTCAAAATGGTCCCTTGCCTAGTTTGGACACCTTTAACACGATCTCCATCGGAGATAACCTTCGTTGCTTCCCGTCCAAACTCAACAGTAGCACCTTTTCGGCGAATCCCAGCGTATAATGCTGCCAAAACTGCATATGGATCAGCATAGGCATCCCATGGACAAAATGTCCCTCCCAGGAGCCGGTCTCTGTCGAGGTATGGGAACTTGGTAAGCAGTTCTTCTTGTTCTAGTAACTTCATAGGGATGCCATCAGCCTCAGCTTGTTCAGCTGTCAATTTACATTGATCCCATAATGCCGGATGAGTTGCCAGCATTAGGCCTCCCTTTTCCGAATACTCAATTGGGGTTTCAAAAACATCTTCAAAATTAAGGAAAAAACCCCTGCTAAGAAGGCTCAAGCGCCGGGGCAGTGAACTGCTGAATCGGTGACGAATACTGCCCGTTCCTATGCCAGTTGACCCCAGGCCAAGCATTTTTTCCTTCTCTAATATGGTTATCGATACCTTGGGATCTGCCTCCAGAATATGATAAGCAATGCTTAATCCAATTATACCAGCACCAATGATGATTATATCTGGCTTACGTTGTTTATTACTGATGTGCATAAGTTTTCCACCGCCCTTAAAGATTTTAGACTTTAATCATGGATTCAAGTTTTAACCTTTCCCGACAAGAAAACGGCGGACTCTTCTTTCAGCCTTAGACACCTAACAAATTGACATCAGTTATAGGGAAAAATTTATAAAGTTTTAGGTAGCGTCCTTTTCCTGCAACCTTTTATGATTCATGTCAAGCGAAAAATCCGCTAGTTTCCTCTGAAGAACTCCTAGGTCAACTGGTTTAGAAATATAGTCGTTACACCCAGCTTGAAAAAACTCTTGGATATCTTCTTTAAAAGTACTCGCTGTCTGGATTATTACGTAAAGGTCTTTTAAAGCTGAATCCTCACGGATTCGTTTAAGGGTTGTAATGCCATCCATCACCGGCATTTGGGAGTCCAACAGGACCAGGCTGAACCTTTCCGCATGTAACATTTTAAGTGCGATCTCTCCGTTTTCGGCGTTTTTATACCTGAGATTTAAGCGATTAAGGATATGTCCAATTAGTTTCCGGTTCTCAACGTTATCGTCAACTACTAGGATCAGCAATTTACTTATCGAATACTTTTGTTTTTCTAACTGGAGTCGTTCCATATCAAAATACTTTTTGGGAATCAACGCTAACATTTCCTTTACAGAGGAGAACTCCTTCATAACTTTCCCCAGATCAGAAGGTTTCTTTTTCAGCTCTGCCTCCATTTCAGAGATCTTCAAATAAACCTCGTTCATACGTAGAGTCCCAGTACCGCCTTTTAGGGAATGCGTCAAGGACTGGATGCTTTCCATCTCCTGATCAACTAACGCATTCTCCAGGGTCTCTGCCCTAAGAACAATATCATTGAGGCAATCTATTAGGATTTGATGGGTTCCGATTTCGACGACTGCTTTTTCCATCCATCGTTTTATCATGGCTGTCCCGAAGGCCTCCCTGCCTTCGATTACTTGACGGATAAAGTTGTAGAATTCATCTTCTTGGGATGTCTTTACAAACTTAAGGGCATTCGAGTCCGCCTGGAAGGTGATTCGATCCCCGACGCCTTCCTTTAGGAAGATAACCGGAAGGAACGAGGTCCGAAAATCTCGTCTCAAATCCTGGCCCAAAAACTCCATTTTGTTTCTTCCAATATTTTCATGAATTAGAACTAGGTCAACACCGGCAACAAGAATTCTATCTTTGATCTTGTCATCAAAAGGCAGCACTTTAATGCTGACCCCCTCAAAGGAACTTACTTTAACGATCTTCATGACAACTTCCATATCTATCGGTTGGTTCCTGTCTGCCACAAGGAACATGAGCCGTTCATTGCGATTTGGTTCAGAGGCAACCAAGACAGGTTCTAAAGGCTCCTGTAAGTGCATTTCCCCTATTTGGGCTGGCAAGGAGACAATGAATTTAGAACCGCCTGCAGTGCTTTCAACCCTAATTGACCCCCCCATTAAATTTAAGAGATTTCGAGTAATAGAAAGTCCTAGACCGGTTCCACCATAGTTTCTTGCGTGAGAAATATCCACCTGCTCAAAGGATGAAAAGATGGTTTCCTGTTTTGCCTCCGGGATCCCGATACCCGTATCCTTTACTAGGATTCCTAGTTGCCCGTTTTGATAGGAAACCTGAATGTACACTCCACCGGCCTCGGTAAATTTGAAAGCATTCCCAGTAAGATTGACCAGTACTTGCATGATCCGGTGTTCATCCCCAACAATCATTTCAGGCACAGTGGGATCGATTTTTATTTCCCAGGAAAGGTGACGTTCTTTTGATTTAAGAATGAACATTCCCTTAAGGTTTTCCAGTAATTTATAAATGGAGAAATGGCTTTGCTCTATTTCTATCTTACCAGCTTCGATCTTAGAAAACTCTAAGATATTATTGACTAGACTCAGGAGATGACTGCCGGCATTGGTTATAATCTCGAGTTTTTCTAGCTTTTCCGGGTCCTTCTCCTCCTCAAACAAGAGATTAGCAAAACCCAGAATGGAATTGAGAGGGGTACGGATTTCATGGGACATGTTTGCTAAAAAACTACTTTTCATGATATTGGCTACTTCTGCTACATTTTTTGCTTCTTTTAGTTGGATTTCATTAAGGGTCAGTTCACGAAAGATCAGGTCATAGGGTTCTTCAATCCCAGTCTTTACTATGGCGCGGTATATAAGGTAGAAGGATAATATCTTAAAGTAATGTCCAACCATATTAAGAATGCCATAGTTATCCGTATACAGCGTGAACGATAATTCCTGGAGTATCGTAAAGATCATTGAGGCAATTAATAGTGTATAAATCTTTTCATCGAAATTCCTTCTGTTTTTCCATAGTAACAGGATTCCTGCTACTAAAATAAGGCAAATAATATATTCACTTATAATCTTAAATTCTGTTTGTCCCTGGTTGGCTATAAAACAAACCGGGAATATTCTCCATACAAAAATTGAGGCTAAAAGCATCCCCGTTATCACAAAATATAGTGTTATTGTTCCTCGGGTCCCGACCCTACGTATCATCTGATTAACCCTGTCAGGCCATGCAAATGCAATCAGAAGGGTTAAGCTTTCCATATACCGGGCCGCAATCCACAACTGATTGGCATAAAAGTCGTAGTCTGTGAAAATAGCCATTCCTTGATAGGAAAGGACATGTAAAAGGTCAATACTCGCAATAAAAAGATAGCCGATGCTAATAAACACCAGTGCCTTGTTGACCATATACTTCTTAGAATTCCACATAATCAGGAAAAGGGTAATGGCGATGATGATGCTGAAGAATTCTGCCAATGAATGAAAAAGTAGGTAATTGAATCTTTCTGAAATATAAAGCCCAACTATGACGGCGACACCGCCAATTATATAATTGCCCGAATTTTCCCTTGAACTCTCCATATAACACTTCCTTTTGAGAAATTAGTACAAAATCAATCATAAAGACATAGTTTTGAAGAATAATTGTATTTTTATTAGGTTCTTAGGTAGTTAATTTGATAACCGCAGACAATACTCCTTCTTTTTTAATATACAAAACTTTTTTCAATCACGCTATTCATTAAAGGTTTTTCGATTTATAGCTAGATAGTTTTTTTTATTCAATTTTTATTTGATCCTTTAAATAACAAAAAACAGAGGCTTTAAGCCTCTATTTTTGCTTACTTGGTCTTATAATCCCCCTCGCTCTTTGAGGCCTGGTTCGATTAAATGTCAAATAATCTAAACGTTTTAACCCCCAATTTTTTGCTTAATTGAACTTTATGTTCCGGAGCAATTATCTCAGGCCATTGAATATAGCCATGAATTCTTGTTCCACGCTGACAAAATCTCGCTGAGCGAAGTCATGTTCCGTTACCTTTTTTGGTGGAACATCGAATATGGGAAAATCCATCAATTCTTCAAATTCATAGTGAAGCAAAGTATCGTCAACATCCTCTATTTGTTTCCGTTCTTCATGGGATAAATCACCAAGTCCAAATCTATCATAAATAATACTCTGTAATTTTGCTTCGATGCAAGAATACTCCGGCAGATTACACTTAACTGGTCTTGTTAAATCAGATATATAGCTTTCACTGGCATCATGCAAAAGGCATCCAAGTTGAACCCGTTCGGAATATCCTCTGCTTTTGGCTTCCTTATAGCATTGAATAGAGTGCTGCGCTACCGAGTAGAAATGGCTGCAATGCCCGTTAGCCCTGGTCATTAGTGACAACGAATGGGCAATATCCTCTATGATAATGCCCTCCTTAACCGGCTCCAGCGGAAAAAACTTAATTTTTGTATATGTTAGTATGTAATTAGACATTATTCACCTCAACCTTCTTTCTAAATTATAAAGACACCTAATGGTTGCCATAGGTTCACCATTGCCGGGTTTATATTGTCTATTGGAAACAAAACTAATTTTCAGAAAATATGGCCTTTACATTTTTTAATTCCTCTCGGATTAAGATACCTTGTGGACAATGGGTTTCACACAGGCCGCACTCCACACAATTTGATGCGTTTTTCTGAGGAGCAAGCCTACTATAGGCTTCCTCTTTGCCAAACATATGATGATTGTTATACATAGTGAAGCAGGTGGGTATATTTATCCCTTCAGGACATGGCATACAATAGCCACATGCTGTGCAATCAACTTTGATTTTCCCCTTGAAAATAACTTTTGCTTGATCAATAATCCCTACTTCTTTTGCAGTTAAAGAATTTACTTCAGCTTCATGTGCTGTGACCAAGTTTTCTGTTACTTGATCCATGGTGTTCATGCCGCTTAAGACCACTGATACTTCCGGATGATTCCAGACCCATCTTAAAGCCCAATCTGCAGGTGCTCTATTCACATCCCCTTGATTGAAAACATTTCGTACTGCCTCTGGAAGTTTGCCTGCAAGCTTGCCTCCCCTAAGGGGTTCCATAATTACGACACCTAGGCCCTTCTTAGCTGCATATTCCAAGCCTTCTTTTCCCGCCTGAAACGTCTCATCCAAATAATTATATTGTATCTGACAGAATGACCATTCATAAGAATCCACGACTTCTTTAAACAAGTCAAGTGTGTCATGAAATGAAAACCCTGCATGGTTTATTCGTCCATCGTTTATTGCTTCATTTAAGAACTCAGTAATACCAGCTTCTTTTAATGTCGACCATAATTGCCGATTAAGAGCGTGTACCATATAAAAATCTATATAGTCTGTCTCAAGGCGTTCTAACTGTTCATTTAAGTATTTATCCATATCTTCTCTTGTTCTTATCAACCAGCTTGGAAGTTTTGTCGCTATTTTAACCTTTTCTCTATAGCCATTTTTTAAGGCCTTAGCTACAAAAGGTTCACCCTGTCCAGCTTTGTCCATACCAGTCCCATGATAGGGATAAGCAGTATCTATGTAGTTCACCCCTTCGTCAATAGCATGATGAACTAATTCTAGAGCTAGTTTTTCATTGATCTTGGTGGGATCTCCTCCCGGAAGTATAGGAAGTCTCATACACCCAAATCCTAATATAGAAACCCTTTCATGGGTTTTTCCGAATTTCCTGTATAACATGTCTTACCTCCACTTACATCTTATTTACTGTTTTTTAATGTATTTGAGGCTAGTGGTTTCACATGGCAGTTATCTAGCAAGACCTCAACTTAAGCATATCCAAATTAACGTTAAGTATAATCCACCATAATATTGGGTTTAATGACAATGCTTTTTCCCTGTCGGAATTTTCCTGAGGTTCTTGCCCTAACACAAAGTTAAGCTTGTTGCTGTATCGCTTTTCCTAGCTTGGTAACGGATCCCCTGGTACTGACCTCCGGCAAAGTCAATGCAAGAATTATGCCTAGGATGGGAAGAAGACTAATCAGGTTCATGGTTAGGGGTAAGCCCATATGGTCAGCGATTACTCCTAGAAATGTTACCCCTATAGAGCCCATACCAATAGCAAAACCGAGCATCAACCCCGAAGCGAGCCCGATGTTATTCGGTAAAAGCCTTTGTCCGAAAACTACTGTAATGGAAAACGTAGAGATTAATGACGCACCCACAATAAAAGCTAATACGGAAATCCAAGTGCCATTAAAGTGTAAAAACGGGTAGACCGTGAGTAAACAAACAACCATAGACGTCAACAGACCGTTTTTCTCGCCGAAACGGTCGGCAAAATACCCACCCAAAAACGTGCCTACTACCCCGGAAAATAAAAATGTACTAACCAGATATTCAGGCTCAGCAATGCCTTTAAAAGCGGGAAAATAAAAGGGAATAAAGAAAACTAGGCCTGAATGTATCCAAGATCTTACAGTTACGTACAGTATCAACAGTATTAAGCTCCCTACCCTTTTTCCACTCTTGGTAGTTTGTTCTAGATTCTTTGTTTGTTTGGGTAAGTTTTCAGCTAAAATTCTTTTAAATCTGGGCAACAGAAGGATAAAGACTAGGGCAGCCAAGGCTCCCGGAATCATTGCACCCTGAATTGAACCCAGGCCGTTAAAGCCCAATAAGAACATCGCCAGTATAGGTCCAAGGCCAAAGCCGAGATTTCCTCCGACCGAAAACACTGCCATCGAGGACCCAGCCTTTCCCTTCTTACTTGCAAAATGGGCAATTTTAGACCCCTCGGGGTGATATCCTGCCACCCCAATACCGCTCAGCAGAACCGCAAGCAACAGTAAATACATAAGAGTTCACCATTCCAGTCAGTGCCAAACCGAATCCAGAAAGGAATAGCCCCAGAGGCATTAACCAGGGCATGCTGTAACGATCACTTAAAACCCCAAAAACTGGCTGGATAATGGCCGAGCTGAAAGTAAAGGCCAACACAACGGTACCAACTTGAAAGTAGCTGAGCTGAAGACTTTGTGCCAATAAGGGCATTAAGATAGGAAGGATACCCTGACTCAAATCGACAATCAGATGACCAATGCTCAAGACCCATAAATACGGGTTAATCAATTATTTCGCCTCTTTCTTTTGCCTTTTACATATAGTCTAAGAATCGTTCCAATATGGAGTGGAGTATTTTTCTACAAATCATCTCTCCAGAAGTAAGATTTCCCAAAACGCAGACTGATCGTTTTGTCCTTGGAGCTCCCGCTACCTTTTCAAGATTATCATAGTAGGTTTTATAGAGTCCAGCTCTTTATTCAAAAAATCACATAAAATTAGCAACCCTATTTGAATTTACATAAACTCTTAGATATTGCTAATGGGGCAAAGCATACGTTATTCTAAAGACAATTAGGTCTAATTCTTGTATATTTCTTCGAATTATGGAAGAGTGGGATTTATGGATCCTATGAATAATTATTACTAAACCAAAAAAGGCGTTAAATACGCCTTCTTATTTTTGCCTTTTTATAACAACAAACTTTCCTTTCGAAGTATCCCATCTCATCCAGCCCTTTAAAATCAATGCTTTGCCTGTCGATAAAGCTGAAAGGTTAAGATGTTTCCTTTTACAAGACTTCGGATCAGAAGATAAGCGTCTGTACTATTTCTGAAACTAAAATCAAGACTGGGAAAGCTAACGGTTGCATCTTGCCCGGGAGGAACATAATCTACGAGCAATGAATGACGATGTCTTTCAAGAATTTCTAAATGGGCAAGAATTACTGCATTATATAGATTGGAAGAAACTTGGCAGACTCCTCCTCCGAGCCCTAGGGTAAATTTGTTTCCGTCAATAATTAGCGCCTCTCTATAACCTGCTTCAGCCGTTCTTCTTCCGACACTCTCATTAAAGGAGAACCGTTCTCCAGGTGCTAAAACTTTTCCATCGAGAGCCTTTGCAGCAAGGCGAATATTCTCCGTACGATTGACCAGGGTTGAATCAAAGCGAGTAGAGTATTCAGCGATCGGCCCTGGTTCTATAACCGTAAGATTAAGCTTGATTGCCCGACCATATCCGTCCACAGTCCCATCATGAATACTTAACCCTATAATGCTGGTATCGACAACTGCAGAATTCCACTGGACGGCTACCTCAATGATATCACTATTGTAAAGCTTTGCCTGAAAAGTTATAGGTAAAGAGTAATCTTCATTTTGAGTAACTGTTGCAGTTATATCTGCTATAGAATAAATACTAGTTTCTTTCACTGTTCCCAAAATTAAATCTTTTGAACTTTTTATGATCTCATCCGTTACGACACCACTGCCCCCAAAGAAACTATATTTGGACTTGAATTCTTTTCATAAAGTTTTCTAAAGTAACTGGCGACTGATTTTGGTAATGTTGGTACAAAAGGGTCTATTAATATAATAGGATCTCCATTTTTAGCTGCCACAACACTGCCTGCTAATGCATCTGCAAAACCATAACCCGTTGCCAAATATACAGTTGAGGGATTGGGTACAAAGGTTTCTGAAATGCTAACATTCGTATCAAATCGAGATTGTCCAGTTAACCTTTCGACCCTAGCCAGCGGTAACAAATTACTTATTTCAGACGTTACATTCTCAAAGATTGCTCCTACTCCCCCGGTTACGTATATGTTAGAAGGTTTCCTCTCCAGTAAAAAAGTTTTCACTTCTTGAGGGAGTGCATCGTGAGGAGATAATAATATTGGCCAGCCCTTATTGGCCGCCAAACTTGAGATACTTAAGGCATCAGGATATTGTTCTCCTGAAGATATAACTAAAGAATGTTTTTAACAATTCTCTCTAAAAGGTCATTTAGTTAGTTTACTGTAAGTCCAGGGGAATATCATTTTTAGAACGTAGATAACCCAGTCAATTCTTGGATTCTGTAAACTATTTTTTTGATCAGCGAATCATCTTGATAAGTAGAGTAATCAGTAGTATATACGCCATCCACGTTATTCCATATGGTTTCAAAA
>JADQBO010000388.1 GCA_016278585.1 Desulfosporosinus sp. | reverse complement strand
CTTTGCCAAGAATATCTTATGTACTGGAAATGTGATAGCATCCATGCTATCAATTGAAATTGCGTCAATACCAATCCCTTTCAAATTAAATCCAGCTAACCATTGGGCTGATTCTTCATTTAAATAAGGGAAATCTTCATAATATCTTTTATCCCCCCAATAGTTACTCCATCCTGTTTTAATTATAATGAACTGAACATTTCTTATTTTTTCCTCATAAGGTCTTAAACTCTCAAGATCTATTACTGATATCTTGAGCTTTGAAAAGTCAAGAATAACAGCATTTCCAATAAATTTATCTATTTCAAAATCATCCAAATAGAGTCCATCCCGGAGCATATGTGCTGGTGCATCGATATGTGTACCTGTATGTGAATACATAGTAACTTTTGCCTCTTGGAAACCATCCTTTTCCAACGTATTTGCTTTCTGAAAAATGGGTTGTTCGGTTCCAGGATAAACTGGCATATCTGAATGAAGACTATGGGTTAAATCTGTTATTTTCATTTTTCCTCCTTAGTATCCTCAATATTCTAAAACCTACTATACCCCTACCATACCCATTATGTAAATCCCGATACACAAACAAGCGGAACCAGAGGGACGGTTCGTTGCTCCCAAAATTCTTAAGTCGGGAAACGAAGTGTTTCCGAAGGCACTACAGTAATTACTGTTTAACCTTTTTCGCATCACCGAAAACTCGAATTTCAACTATTTACTTGCTCTACTCCGTAATTAGATAGAATTAATAAAGACTCGCAAGATACAGTTACCTATTATTGATAGGGCTGAATCCTACGAGTCTCTTCATATTAAACAGGGATCTCCAATCCTTGAATGTGAATGAATGAATATTATATTATTTATTCTTAAACACCGGTTTGCGTTTCTCGGCAAACGCTGTACAGCCTTCTTTAAAGTCCTCTGAAGACCAGGCCAGAACCTGATACATCGCCTCCAGCTCGGTCTGCTCATAATAATCATTCTTTGCTGCCTGACGCAACAGTTTCTTATCAAGTCCTACTGTCATTAATGGTTGCAGAGCTAACCTTTCTGCCCATCTGATTGCCTCAGGCAAGCACTCCTCATGAGGTACTACTTTATTAAACAATCCTAATTTCTCCGCTTCCTCAGCATTAATTATTTTTCCATACCACAGTAACTCTAGAGCCTTGTGATAGCCCACTTTTTGAAAGAGAAAATGAGATGCCCCACTATCAGGACAAAAGGCCAATTGCATAAAGGTAAAGCCCATACGTGCTTTTTCAGAAGCAATAATTAGGTCGCAAGCCATACACGCCGCTACAGAAGCACCTGCTACCACCCCATTGACTGCTGCAATAACTGGTTTTTTAATTTCATAGATTGCCGTCACAAGTTCCCCTGATGCATCATAAGTTTCTTTGGCACTAATAGGATCTTTTATGGCAGCTAACATAGAAATGTCTCCCCCGCTAGACCACCCCTTTCCTGCTCCAGTCAGGACTATGACTTTAACAGCATCATTTTCAGATGCCTCCTTGCAAGCTGCCTGAACATCAAAACAAACCTGGTCATTAACCGAGTTCATTGTTTCAGGTCGATTAAACGTAAGCACCGCCACTCCAGTGTCCATAATCTCCAGTTTTACTGTTTTCCAATTCATATTTTTCCTCCGCCTTTCCTTTATACATATATTTAAACTTCTTTAAATATCACCCTAAACTTTGAAATTAATACCAACCAGGCCCTCTTCTTTAACCCCAAATTCCAACAGGCCCAAAGCAGCCGCATCAATCATTTCACCGAATTTTGCCCAAGTATAGGAAATCCATTCTCCATAGGGCTTATGTCGAACCGCAACCTTGTTTTCACCATACTTCCTAACCCGACTACGTACCATTAAGGCAAGATGTTTTTCCCTAGCTAAGTAAGCCTCAAATTCCTGTTGATATTTTTGCTGTTCATCCATAATTTTTGCTCCTTTCGAACGACAACGACAATAACAATGACACGATAATTATGAATTATCATTCATATTTAATTAATTGAAATTCGCCAACATTCATTATATTCCTCTATTTTAATGACAGAAATTTTACATAACAAACGAGGCTGTGTTTTCACACAACCCCATCTTTCTTCTTAAGGAATTTTAAGGAGCTTTACTCATTAACAATGACGAATAGACCTTACTGAAACTTAAGTTCAGTAAGGTCTATTCGTCATTGTTAAATGAAACTGTCACAAATACCAACTTATCTCTTAGACCTGATCCACCTCAATTAACACTATGTAACGCTTTGCCGCCATCTTTCAAATTTCTAGCTTGTTAATTTCCGCGCCCTACTTATCATCTGTAGCCTTGCCATCACCCAAAACGGGGATTGAGTCTCCAAGAAAAGTCGGTTCAGGCTTAAAGATCTTTGCCCACAAAAAGTCTTTATTCCTAGCTGCAATTTCTCTAAGGTTATACATAACCATGGCCTGTCCATAGTCACGTTTGTCGGAAGCAACGCCATAGGCTTCTAGGCCTAGCTCTCTAGCCACGAAAACCGCTCGTTTAAGATGATATTCCTGAGTAACGATAATAACCTTTTGAACTTTAAATATATCTCTAGCTCGGTACATACTCTCATAGGTACTAAAACCGGCATGATCCATAAACACATTTTGACTTGGTACGCCTTTGTCTTTCAGGAAGTTTTTCATGGAATTCACTTCATCGTAATCCTTTTGTCCGTGATCCCCACTTACTAAGAGTTTAGGCGCTTTTCCTTGCTCATATAATTCATACCCTACGGTTAAACGATCATTAAGCATAGTGGATACAGTTCCACTCGGGAAAACATAAGCACCTAAGACCAAAATAGCATCCGCCTTAGGAACGTCATCCATCTTTAATATGTAGGTATTTCCGACGGATTCAACGTTGTTGTTGATCATTAGAATGGTGGCAAAACAAAGAACCATCCCTAGAATCGAAAAAAGCAGGATCCGTTTTAGTAGTTTTTTCAAGAATAATTAACTCCCTCACTACCCCCTCTGTTCCGCCTGAAACTCCTTCGACAAGTTCAGCCGAATGTGACAGAAGAGCATATCTTTGCTTAGATTATCTTCTATTATATGACAAGGAAGAAATTTTACAAGATAAGACTATACAAGATAACACTACTATTACAATGTCTTAGCCAGCGCCACTAATTGGCGAGCAAGGACACTCACTCCAGAAAGGGCAAGTTCAAACTAATTTAAAGCCGCTAACGAAAATTCGCTAACGGCTTTAATAATGTTACTCCACGTAATTAACTTAATAACATTCTATCGTTATCCAGCTCAGCACCACTACGTTTCTCGAACTGCTCAATCAGTCGATCCACAGTCATATTTTTTCTTTCTTGGCCCTGAAGATCCATCATTATTTTGCCCTCATGCATCATAATCGTCCTTGTCCCGTACTCTAACGAGGCCTTCATATTATGTGTGATCATCAGAGTACAAAGCTTTTCCTCAGAGACAAGTTTACGAGTTAAACTCAATACCTTCCGAGCTATATTTGGATCAAGGGCTGCGGTGTGTTCATCTAGAAGTAAGAGCCTCGGTTTTATGATCGTAGCCATCAGAAGGGTAAGGGCTTGGCGCTGCCCTCCAGAGAGAAGCCCCACCTTCTGCTTGATTCTATTCTCAAGACCGAGCTCCAACAATTCAAGGCGTTCCTTGAAAAGAGACGTATCCTTTTTAGTCACTCCAGGTAGTAATCCCACAGATTTCCCCTTAGCAAAGGCAATGGCTAAGTTTTCCTCGATGGTCATATCATGGGCCGTTCCCCGTAGGGGGTCCTGAAAGACCCTGCCAATATGTCTCGAACGTTTATATTCCGGGTCAAACGTCACATCCACCGAGTCAAGAATAACCCTGCCTTCATCAATCTCATAGACTCCTGAAATACTGTTCAGAAGAGTCGATTTTCCAGCGCCATTGCCCCCAATAATTGTTACAAATTCACCTTCCAAAAGGGATAGGTTGACCTTATTAAGAGCAAGTTTCTCATTAGTGCTCCCTTTTCCGAAGGTTTTAGTTACCGATTCTACTCTAAGCATTAGGTTTTATTGCTCCTTTCATGAGGTGTAACCGAACGTTTCCGTTTCACAGCAGAAAGGCGCTTCTTAATAATAGGCATAGCCATTGCCAAAGCCACAATTACCGCTGAAACAAGTTTTAAGTCAGTGGCAGGCATGCCGATTTCAAGAGCAAAAGCAATGATCAAGCGATATAGAATTGACCCTAAAACGACCGCGATTAGCCTTCTTAGAAGAGAGCTTATACCAAAAACTACTTCCCCAATAATCACTGAAGCTAGTCCAATAACAACCATTCCAATGCCCATACCAACATCTACATACGATTGAGACTGGGCAATGAGCGCACCGGCCACAGCGACTAAACCATTAGAAATAGCCAATCCAACTAAAATAACTTGATCTGTATTAACGCCAAGAGCTCTTACCATCTGGTCATTATCCCCTGTCGCCCTTAAAACAAATCCAAGCCTCGTCTTTAAAAAGAGGAATAATAATAAGAGCAACAAGGTTAACACAACCAAGGAAAATACAACCTCTGCATAATCTCCTAGAATTGTTCCTTCTAGGGCACTAAAAACGGTCACTTTATTAATCAGGGGGATATTAGCCTTACCACCCATTACCTTTAGGTTCAAAGAATATAAGGCCAACATGGTTAGGATTCCTGCTAATAGTGGTTGAATCTTTAGTTTAGTATGAAGCAAAGCCGTGATAGTTCCTGCTCCACATCCTGCTATAAATGCAATCCCCAAGCCGAGAAACGGGTGCCCGTTCAGGCTCATGACGACGGAAACCGCCGCACCGAGAACAAAACTTCCATCCACACTTAGGTCAGGCATATTAAGAGTTCTAAAGGATATAAAAACGCCTAGAGCCATTATTCCAAAGATTATTCCTTGTTCGAAGGAACCCATTAACACCATGACACTCATTACTTTAAACCCCTTGTTTATTATTAATTCTCAAAAATCTGAGCAGCTTCTTTTAACACATCATCTGGTAGATTAATCCCGATTGCCTTGGCCGTCGTCTGATTGAGATAAATATCCATATCTTTCATGGTCTTTACTGGAATATCTCCAGCTTTTTTACCGTTCAAAATTTCTACAGCCATAACTCCAGTCTCTTTACCTAATACCTTATAGTTAATTCCATAGGTAGCTAATCCTCCATCTTTAACCATAGAATCAGCCCCTACATAAACGGGTTTTTGAGCTTTATTTGCTATTTGAGTCACGAGAGGCATTGCGGAGGCCACTGTGTTATCAATGGGCGAGAAGAGAGCATCAACCTTATTTACTAAAGAAGTGACTACCTGCTGTACATCCGAGGAGTTCGTCACAGTAGCATCAACCACCGTCATATTATTCTTCTGAGCATACTCCTTTAGTTCATTAACTACAGATATAGAATTTGTTTCACTTGAATTATATAATGCTCCAATTGTTTTGATATTAGGAGAGATACGCTTGGCAAGCTCCACTATTTTCTCTGCTGACACAGCATCCGATGTACCTGTAACATTACCACCTGGGCTTTCCATATTGGTAACCAATCCAGATCCTAAAGGATCCGTACAGGCCGAGAACAGAATTGGAATATCCTTCGTCTCACTAACGACAGCTTGAGCTGAAGGAGTTGCAATAGCGACAATGAGGTCATAGTTATTACTTACGAATTTTTGGGCTATTGTTTTTAAGTTTGTTTGGTCGCCTTGAGCATTCTGATAATCGATGGTAATCGTTTCGCCATCTTTAAAGCCTTGTGCCTGTAATTCCTCAATCAGAGATTCTCTAATGGTGTTTAATGAAGGGTGTTCCACAATTTGTACAATACCTATTTTCTTTGTAGTTTCGGAGTTACCGGTTTCTGCTGGTTTACCGGGTGCACAAGCCGTCAAGGAAAACACGAGGGCCAAGGTCATAAACGTTGAGATCATTACCGCTAATGGTTTTTTCATAGAAGATACCTCCCCATTCTAATAAAAATTTGAGGGTTTCCTTCTCTGCACGTCTCCCTTCAGTTCGCGGTTCTGAGGGGGACGAAGTGTGGACACAAAAATAATACGCCTATCCTTAAATAAGGACAGACGTTAATCTGCGGTACCACCTTAGTTGATGTATACAAATATATACATCCTCTCATGCAGAGTGCCAACACACCCTTAGCCCAATAACGCTGGCTTTGCGTTGGTAGCTACTATAGCCTAGGCTATTTCACTCCACCCTCTGGGGCCCATTTACACGCTCCGTTACCTGTCGAGTTTTCACCTTACTCGACTCTCTGTGAGGCTGGTCATGCGGTTTTACTTCCCCTTCAACGGTTTATATAATCATAGCACTCCATCAGTGGGATTTCAAGATTAATTTTCCTAATCATTGTTTTTCATAATTTGTTATTAATTCTGACATACAAAGGGGAATCTAGTTGTCAATGTCGAATAATCTTGTATAAGGTATAGTTTAGAAGGGATGAGAAACGTGAGTTTATTTAAAGTTAATCAGGAAAAATGTAAACGTGACGGTATATGTGCAAAAGAATGCCCAACAAAGATTATTAGTTTTACTGATGAAAAATTCCCAACTCCAGTGGAGAATGCCGAAGAATACTGTTTAAACTGCGGCCACTGTGTAGCAGTATGTCCTCATAGCGCCTTAACTCTTAACAAGATTATTCTAGATGATTACCCCTTAGTTCAAAAACACTTGTTACCAAGCGGGGAGACTATCAAAGAGTTTTTAAAGTCTAGACGTTCAATTCGCAAATATCAAAAGAAAGCCGTGAGTCATGACCTTCTAGCCGAACTTATTGACCTTGGCCGTTTTGCACCTACTGGGAGTAATAAACAACAAGTGCATTGGATCGTATTCGAAGATACAGCCAAAATTCATCAATTGTCATCCCTCGTTATTGAGTGGGTAAAACTTATGGTTAAAAAAATACCCGATCCAATTACGGTTAAACGTATGGAGCGTTTAGTCTCCAGCTGGGAGAATGGTGAAGACCGGATTGTTCACGGGGCACCTCACTTGATAGTGACCCATGCTTCATCTAATCAGCCTTCTGCGTCATCGGATTGTGTGATAGCCTTGACCTACCTGGAGCTTTACGCTTTTTCCAAAGGTTTAGGAACCTGCTGGGCAGGCTACCTAACTTCGGCTGCTAACGCCTATGCACCTCTTAGAGAAGCCTTAGGCTTGCCTGAAGGACATAAGTGTTATGGTGCCGCAATGCTTGGCTATCCACAATATCAATATAACCGAATCCCTGATCGAAATGCTCCACTCGTTACTTGGATCTAGTCTCTTTGTAAACGTTGAGTTTTTTTAACAACATCCTTAATTAATCTTGCCGTTATCCCCCATATTATTTCTCCCTGAACCTTATAGACAAAGATATTATTCGTAATATTTCCCCAGGGTCTAGTATACCGTTCTGGTAACCCTAATTCTTTTGCAGGTAAGAGTATAACTTCTTCCCCAACTTGGTTAATGTATGAAGGATGAGCAATAACATTTACCTTATATACTTCTGGTTCAGTATTCTCAAAGTAGGAAACTGGAATTGAGAATACCCTCTCGACCTCAGCAGTATTAATCTGTAATTCATCCAAACTACCTATCTTAATAACACCCAAAAATGCATCTACAGTAGTCCCCATTGTCACCATAATCGTATCAAGTGTTCCAATAACACGTATCTTATCAGAGTCAACTCCTAATTCTTCGACTGTTTCTCTTATAGCTGTCTCCTTAAAATCAACGTCTTTATCAGGTTCGAATCTACCGCCTGGAAAGCAAATCTCTCCAGCTTGTCTTATTGTAGCTGATCTTTTTTGGAAAATAAAATGGTACTCTTCATCGACAAGCATTAACAACACTAGCACAGCCGAATTAAAACATTCTTCTTTGCCATTTATTCCAGGTACTTCGGGCAACTTCTTTATTAAATCTTCGAGCATAAGTTTATCCATAGTTCACTCCACTGCCCTCTTTAAGACTTCCCAATAACTTAACATTGGCACTGCAAAGGATTTCAGAGAGTTTTCAATTAAGTCTTATCAAGAGTTTTTAGTTTTAGGTATAATATTAGTTAGAATTCTCTTCAATTCAGGAAATCCCTTCCGCTTAATCATATAGTGGAGGAAATTTTAATTTTAGTGTACAATTTAATGGCCTAGCTATATATAGACAACTAAAGAATAACACCTAGAATAAGCAAGGAGCAAAACTATGAATGAGATTGCCCAAAACTTAAATCAGCAAATGCAACAAGAAAATCCCTATGCCTATGAATTACTATCTGAACTTGGAAAAAAACTGTTTTATCCTAAGGGAATCTTAACTCAAACTGCGGAGGCAAAGCAGAAGGCTTATCGTTTCAATGCTACGATAGGAATTGCAACTGAAAAAGATGGACCGATGTTTTTACCTTTAATCCAGGAAACATTAACCAAGTACGCCCCCAAGGACCTTTATCCTTATGCTCCCCCTGCTGGAAAACCTGAGCTAAGACAGCTTTGGCAAGAAAAAATGTTAAAAGAAAATCCATCGCTTATGGATAAATCCATTAGTAATCCCATTGTTACTAACGCACTAACTCATGGCCTAAGTATTATTGCAGATTTATTTGTTGACGAAAATGACCCCTTTGTTTTACCCGACAAATTATGGGGTAATTATAACTTCATCTTTGGGATCCGTAGAGGAGCAAAAAACCTAACCTTTCCTTTCTATACTGCTGAGGGATCCTTTAATACGAGGGGCATGAAAGACACTTTGCTTTCCAAAAAAGACTATGGAAAAGCAATTTTGTTACTTAATTTTCCGAATAACCCAACAGGGTATACACCAAATGAACAAGAAGCAACAGAGATCGTTACAGCCTTAATGGAAGTCGCCGACCAAGGAATGAACCTAGCCGTAATTTGCGATGATGCCTATTTTGGATTATTTTACGAGAACTCTATTAAAGAATCACTGTTTAGCCGAATTGCTGATATTCATCCAAGAATATTAGCCATCAAGGTTGATGGAGCAACTAAAGAGGATTATATGTGGGGTTTTCGAGTAGGGTTTATTACTTATGGTTCTAAGTTCCCAGCTGTATTGGATGGCCTGGAAAAAAAGACTTTGGGCATTCTTCGGGGAACAATTTCCAGTGCTTCTCATCCTGCACAAACGTTTGTTTTAAATGCACTCAAATCTACTGATTTCCAAGCCCAAAAACAAGAAAAATTTGAAGTACTAAGGAAACGTGCTTGTAAGGTTAAGCAGATACTTAATCATGGGCATTATGACGATGCTTGGGATTACTATCCTTTTAATTCAGGGTATTTCATGTGTCTTAAACTTAAAGGAGTCGATGCGGAAACCTTACGTATTCATCTGCTTGAGCAATATGGTGTGGGAGTCATCTCACTTGGAGAAAGCGATATTCGTGTAGCCTTCTCATGCGTCGAGGAACAGGAACTTAAAAACCTTTATGATCTCATTTATCAGGGATTCCAAGATCTATCGAAGCAAAATTCTTCGGAAGCATAATCTGATAGTTGAGCCTCATCCGAATGCGTTTGGAAACTGTGTTATTAAAGCAATGACTAGCCAGTCTTATGCTAATAATTAAAATACCTTATCAGAGTAGAAAATGTCTAAACTCTATAAGGTATTTTTTTGTAATGTACTTAAGAACAATTAAACAGTTATTTTCCAATATAAACTCTTCGACCCCATGATTCAGGGAAACCCACCATCAGGTTCCGGGGCATGGCAGAAAGTTAATCTATGGAAGTATCTACCTGGAGACAAACTGGGATGGACGTGGCACCAAGCTTTGGTAGTAGTTTATTCCCCGAACACACCAATTCCCGATGCAATTGAGCTTACACCGGATCAAATAGGGTTTACAGGTCTTTATTGCGTAGTTCAAAAGGCGTGGTTGGTAGATCCATATGGGGAAAAGACTGAGACTCAAGATTTTATGATTAAACGCAACATCATAAAAAGGGCACTCCATGGGCAAGGCTGGAAGGATTAGCTTTTAGCCTTGTTTCTCTTTTTGCATCATAAAAATTGAATAATAGCTACGGGCCATCCGCTCTTTTAGACTGTCCCTGGCAATGGGATTTAAATCTCCAGAAGTTTTCGATCTTATCTGATCTCTACTTCCGCCTTTTAAGCAGCTCCCTACCAACCTCTTCAACCCCGACCCCACGTTCCTCCAACAACACAAGGACATGATAGAACAAATCCGAAACTTCACACCTTATCTCTTCTGGATCAGCGTTCTTAGCAGCGATAATCACTTCCGCGCTTTCTTCTCCAACCTTTTTAAGGATCTTGTCAATTCCCTTTTCGAACAGATAGGACGTATAAGCACCTTCAGGCCGTTCCAGATTCCTAGAGTGGATTACGTCAGTCAATAGTTCTAGGGTCCTTCCCAGTGTAGGCTCAGGTCTTACTTCTGGTTCTCCGATCCCCTTAAACCCTTCGCTAGTCAGATCATAGTGAAAACATGAGAAGTAGTTTTCATGGCAAGCCATACCGATCTGTTTCACAGTCAGGAGTATGGCGTCCTGATCACAGTCAAACTTGATGTCAACGATCTCCTGGAAATGTCCCGAAGTTTCCCCTTTCAGCCAAAGAGATTGTCGGCTTCGGCTATAATAACAAGCCTTCCCTTCAAGTAGAGTCCGCCGTAAGGACTCTTTGTTCATATAGGCAAGCATCAAGACTTCCCTAGTCTCCACATCCTGGACAATCGCAGGAACAAGCCCGTGAGCATCCCAGCGGATCTTCGATAAGTCTAAGGCTTGTATTTCATTTGCATCCATAAGTATCTCTACCTTTCTTCCGAACCTTTATCTATTTTTGTCAAGGTGTGGTCGTAGATCTTGAAAACGACCTGCAGACAAGACGGTGCGCATTGAATATGCCGTTAGCGGTTAGTTTGCTCTGGGTCGTAGGACCGAGAGCTGTGTCACACAAGTCCCTCACCCAAGTCCTCGTACTAATATCCCTCGTTCCGCCAAATACCGTTTAGCTTCCTCAATGCTGTATTCCTTGTAATGAAAGATGGAAGCCGCTAAGACAGCGTCCGCTTCCCCTAGGGTTAGCCCTTCCGCCAAATGCTCTAAGGTGCCTACTCCGCCGCTCGCTATGACGGGTAGAGACACGGCTCGGCTCACAGCCCGAGTCAATTCTAACTCATAGCCAATCTTAGTCCCATCGCGATCCATGGAGGTTAAGAGGATCTCTCCGGCACCGAGGGTTTCCGCCTCTGCGGCCCATTCTAAAACATCCTTACCGGTCGCCGTTCTTCCCCCGTGAATATACACTTCCCATTGACCGGGAGCCTTCCTCCGCGCGTCGATAGCAACGACGATACACTGGCTTCCGAAAGCATGGGCCCCTTCTTGAATAAGCCTTGGAGATTGAACCGCAGAAGTATTCAGAGCAATTTTATCCGCTCCCGCCCTCAGCATGCGGCGAATATCCTCAATCGTCCGCAGTCCGCCCCCGATCGTAAAGGGTATAAAAACTTGCTCCGCGGTTCGACGTACTACATCAACCATTGTTTCCCGGTTATCAGACGATGCGGTTATATCCAAGAAAATTAACTCATCCGCGCCTTCTTGGTCGTAGAGGGCCGCTAGTTCGACTGGATCCCCTGCATCTCGTAACTGTATAAAATTTGTCCCCTTGACCACACGCCCATCATGGACATCTAAACAGGGAATGATTCGCTTACTTAACATGTCATTCCCTCCTTAACTTTCTTTTGCTGCTAGGTTTTTTATAGTTTCGTTCTTCTCACCGCTTACTCTTCCACCAGTAGCCTGCAAAGCTTCCCTTAAGGTAAAGGCCCCGCTGTAGAGTGCTTTTCCTGTAATAGCACCTTCGATGGCAACTCCTTTATCCGCCTCATCCTGCAAGTTTCTTAAGTCTGCTAACGTAGAAATCCCACCTGAAGCGATCACGGATAGTCCAGTTTCCTGAGCCATCTGTACGGTGCTCTCTATATTAGGTCCCTGAAGCATTCCGTCACGTGAGATATCTGTGAAAACCACACTTTGAATTCCCACAGCTTTCATAGCCTTTCCTAAGTCAACGGCTCGCATTTCCGTCGTTTCCGCCCACCCTTGAACCGCGACTAAGCCATTCTTAGCATCAATTCCTACAATGACTCGGTTCCCATATCGGCGAGCTGCCTCGGTCACTAATTCCGGTTTTTTGACGGCAATCGTCCCTAGAATAACTCGTTCGACGCCTAACTCCAATAGCTCTGTAATCCGCTCCATCGTACGGATTCCACCACCCACTTGAATTTTCATAGAGACACTTCCGATAACTCTCCGAATGGTTTCATCATTCATCGGTTTCCCAGAAAAAGCACCATTCAAATCAACCATATGTAAATACTCGGCACCTTGACTCTCAAAGTCTTTAGCAACCTCAACAGGGTTTTCAGCGTAAACCGTAGATTCCTCCATACGCCCCTGTAAAAGACGTACCGCTTTCCCCTCTTTGAGATCAATGGCTGGAAAGAGCAGCATCCTCATTCACCAACTTTCCAAAATTAGTCAATAGTTGAAGTCCCCAGGGACTTGATTTTTCCGGGTGAAATTGTGCTCCCCAGACATTGTCCTTGCCTACAACCGCAGGAAAAACAGCCCCATAGTCACTGGTTGCTAGAATATCTTTCTTCTCGCCAGGCTCTGCAAAATAGGAGTGAACAAAATAAAAATAAGCTTCGTTCGGAATACCTTCTAATAAGCTAGAAGGTTGTTCCGACTGCAAACTATTCCAGCCCATATGGGGAACCTTTCTGCCAGGTGGAAATTTAACTACCCGTCCACTTAAAAGTCCTAACCCGGCGTGCTCGCCGTGCTCTTCCCCAACTTCAAAGAGAATCTGCATCCCTAGACAGATCCCTAAGAACGGTCGCCCGGAGCGGGCAAACTGGGTTAACGGCTCGATCCATCCCCCTTCCCTCAGAGCCTGCATTGCATCGGCAAAGGCCCCAACTCCGGGGAGTATGAGTCCATTCACTAGATTTAGTTCTGCTGGAGACACCATAATAGTTGCTTGAAAGCCAACCTTTTCTAAAGCTTTCTCTACACTTCTTAAATTTCCCCGTCCATAATCTACAATACCTATCATCTATAAAACTCCTTTGGTTGAAAGGATACCGCTGTACCGAGCATTTTGGCGCAGAGCAAGACCAAGAGCTCTCCCCACCCCTTTAAAGGCAGCTTCTAGAATATGATGCCGGTTTTTTCCGGAAAGTGTTCTTACATGCAACGTGAGCCCAGAGTGTACCGCTAAGGCTCTAAAAAACTCTTCCGCCATCTCAACTGGAAACTTGCCGACCATACCGTCTGAACAATCCACATCCCAAACTAGATAGGGACGATTCGAAAGATCTAAAGCCACTTGAACAAGGGCTTCGTCCATAGGAAGCAGGGCCTCCCCAAGTCGTTCAATCCCCGCTTTATCACCGCAAGCCTCCCGTAGCGTTTGCCCCAGAACGATCCCACAATCCTCAATCGTATGGTGAGCATCTACCTTTAAATCTCCCTTGGCTTCCAGAATGAGATCAAGATAGGCAAATCGGGCAAACGCTGTCAACATATGATCAAAAAAACCAATCCCAGTCTTAACTTGAGCCTCTCCCGTACCATCCAGATTCAAGCGCACACGAATTTCTGTTTCCTTAGTTTTTCGTTCAATACAGGCTTCTCGCATTTATTCTCTCCTCCTAACTATCCAAAGTTATCTATCGATTAAAGACTAACCATAATCGTATTCTTGTAAAAAATCTGTCACTAATTCACGGTTACTTCATTCCGTTGCTAATCTCTCTAACAGCTTGAATAAAACTCTCGTTTTCCTCCGGTAGCCCCGCACTGATGCGCAGGCATTTGCCGAGAGAAGGGAGCATACCCATATTCCGAACAAGAAACCCCCGTTTTAGTAATTCCGACGCCCATTGATCAGGATCTTCTGGCTTAAAAAGGATAAAATTCGCCCGCGTCGGATAAACCGTTAGGTTAGGAAGCATCGTTAAGGCCTCTTGTAATTTTTGTGTTTCTGCCTTAATCTGCTGTATTTGTTCTTGGTACATGCTTAAATAATCCAAAGCCAGGATTCCAGCTCTCTGACTAAACGAGTTGACATTGAATGGTGGCCTTACCTTATTGATTAAGGCTATAGTCTTGGGCTGCCCAAGCAAATACCCTAAACGGAGACCAGCCATTCCAAAGGCCTTAGAAAATGTCCGCATAATAACTAAGTTAGGAAAGTTTTTAATCTCAGGAATGAGAGTTTCCTCTGAAAACTCAGCGTAGGCTTCATCCACTATGACAATCTTGCCGCTTTCTCGTACAAGACGTAGAATCTCCTCCTTGGGAAACAGCGATCCGGTAGGGTTATTGGGATTACAAATAATCATCAAATGTGCTTCTGGGACCTGGGCAACCTTTAACATTTGCTTTGTATCCAGGTCTAGCCCGTTTAACAAGGGCACTTGAACAACTGTCGTTTCAGTTAGTCGAGCATAAATCTCATACATACTAAACGTTGGAGGGTGGACAACCAACGATTTTCCCAAACCGCCAAAGGTTAGTAATAAAAGTTGAATCAGCTCATCCGATCCATTGCCTATTAGAATTCCTTCTGGGGATGTTTCCGTGTACTTACCAATGCGTGCCTTAAGTTCCTGTCCCATTCCATCAGGATAGCGGTTAAAGGCTAGCTTTTGCTTAAACAATGCTTCCTGCATTTCTGCGGGCCAGGGAAAAGGGTTTTCATTGGCATCTAGTTTAATACACTCAGGCATATGTTTCGTTTGATAAGGGACTAGCTGACGAACTCCAGCGCGAACGAACTTTTCCATTGATAACATCTCCCTTTCCTAGCGCTTTTTTACTAACTATCAATTACAATATCTCAATCTTCTAACTTAGTCTTCTTTGCCTCTAAAACGCACTTCCACAGCACGGGCGTGGGCTTCTAACCCCTCGCTACGGGCGAGTAAAGCGATCTGCTGAGCATCTCTTTTTAGAGCCGTTTCCGAATATCCGATAACACTAACCTTCTTCATGAACATATCCACATTAAGGGGAGAATAAAAACGTGCTGATCCACCGGTCGGTAAAACATGGTTCGGCCCCGCAAAATAATCACCCACTGGTTCTGGAGAAAAGCGTCCTAGAAAAACTGCACCGACATTTCGGACTTGCCCTAACCATGAATAGGGGTCTTGCACAACTAGTTCAAAATGCTCTGGGGCAATTTTATTGGCTAAATCCATTCCTACTTGGAAATCTGAGACAAGAATCGCTGCCCCATATGTTTCCCAAGAGGCTCGTGCAATTTCGGCACGGGGTAAGTCCTCGAGCTGCCTCTCCACGGCAGCGACGGTCTGTTCCAGAAGTTTTCGCGATGGCGAGACCAAGATTGCTGAGGCCAAACGATCATGCTCAGCCTGAGAAAGCAGGTCTGCCGCTAATTCTTCCGGACGTCCACTCTCATCTGCTAAGATTAAGATTTCACTTGGTCCAGCGAGCATATCAATATCCACCGTTCCAAAAACCTGCTTTTTTGCTAAGGTAACGTATATATTACCGGGTCCAGTTATCTTATCCACCGGGTAGATGTTTTCCGTTCCATAGGCTAAGGCAGCAACCCCTTGAGCCCCTCCTACTTTGTACACTTCAGTCACTCCAGCTTCAGCCGCCGCAACTAAAACTTCTGGAAGAAGGGTACCATCCACCCTCGGGGGACTGACCATTACAATTTCTTTAACTCCTGCTACAACTGCCGGCAAGGCATTCATCAATACTGAGGATGGATAAGAGGCTGTTCCACCAGGAACATAAATACCCACCCGTTTGAGCGGGAGTAAAAGTTGTCCAAGCATGCTTCCGTCTGGATCTGGTTCCAGCCATGAGGTGCGCTTTTGTTTTTCATGGTACTGTAAAATCCTCCCTTTTGCAGTGCGTAAGGCCTGCAAAAAATCCTCACTCACCTCTTGATAAGCCCCTTGAATCTCCTTGTCCGTGACCCGCAAACCGCTTTGTCGCAGGTTAACATGATCGAATTCCTCGGTTAGTTGGAAGATTCCCTCTTCACCCTCCTGCCGAACACGCTTAACTATCTCTGCAACACGTTGCTCTAGTATTTCATCATCTCCATATGATTTTCGAGTAAGACGATTTAAATCTATATCGTTTAAATTCTCAACTTTCATAAATATATCCATTCCTTTCGCTGCGCTCAAGGCACAAAACGTTATGAAA
>JADQBO010000291.1 GCA_016278585.1 Desulfosporosinus sp. | reverse complement strand
GCTTTTCGAATATTGTAATTATTCATGGCATAAAAGAGGTTTTTTAGCTTTAACCGCGAATTATTTCTAAAATATACTAATTCACCAGCTCATTCCTTTTTAGAAGTAATTTTAGAGTAAAAATGATAGAAGAGGTGAACTTGTGCGCTCGCTCAAACATCACATTATTATACTTCTTTTAGGTTCACTAATTTTACTGGCGGTTAGTTTCGTTTTCGTCCTTGGATTTTATATGAAAGATCGAGCAGTGGCCGCAGCTATGATCAAAATACAAACCGATTTGGCAACCTGCGGAGAAATAATTGACAAAACATATCCTGGCTCTTGGCATGTACAAGACGGGAGTCTTTATAAAGGATCCATAAAAATCAGCCTTAATAACGATTTAGTAGATCGTTTATCGAATCTTACTGGGGATAACGTAACACTTTTTTTGGGGGATACACGGATAGCTACCACAGTACGTGGTTCTAATGGCGAACGAGCAATAGGTACCAAGATTTCTGCAAATATAGCCCAGACAGTGCTGAAAAACGGCCAGACTTATATAGGAGAGGCTAATGTAGTGGGAGATTGGTACCAAACGGGTTATGTTCCAATACGTGCAGAAAACGGCAGTATTATTGGCGCTTTATATGTAGGAATTTCCCATGCCTATGAACGAGAGATGATTACACGCTCTTTAGCTACAATGGCAGGAATAGGGTTAGCTTTAACAATCGTAGTAGCGCTTCTAAGCTGGTTCTTCATTCAGAGAGTGATTATCTCCCCTTTGCGGAATATTACGCTAGGAACCAGGGATGTAGCCACTGGACATCTTACTGAAAAGATTAAAGTTTCCAGCGCTAAGGAAATTGGAGAACTTGAGGATGCCTTCAACCAAATGGTAGAACGAATTCAATCACTGACAGGGGAAATGAATCGAGCGACTATCAGTAATCCAGGAATTGACCTAGTTGAACCTAATAATACATACACTTCTACTGGGTATATGCCGCCGTCTACTCTTAATTCCGCGGGGGTTATTGGAGAAATGGGGTTGCCTAAAGGCTTACATCAAGCGACTCTTGGCCAGATAGTTCAGTTTTTACAAGCAAATCGACGTCCTCTCTCTGCAGAAGAGGTCGCCGAAGGAGTTAAACTAACCAGAGTTACAGTACGCCGCTACCTTGAATTTTTAGAGCAAAGCGGGTCATTAAAGTCCGAACAGAAATACGGCACAGTTGGCCGGCCGGTTAAGCTATTTATACCGCAGTAATTGCTAAACTGAATTAGGTTAATTATAGTGCTAAAAAGGCTCCTATGGGGGCCTTTTTAGTATTATTATCCAGTATTGACCAGGCTTTAGAAGGCTGGGTACTAACTAATTATTCTACATTATAAGACTTATTTATTGTTTTCTTAATTAACAAAAAATTCTTTATTCACAAAACACTTATTTAATGTCCATAAACACGACAGATGGTATTCAATAAGGCTAAACTAATTACATTAAGTTATTGCCTGCTCATCAGACCACTACGTGATGGCTGATGAGAAAAGAGATCCAGAAACAACTAAAAAGAGAGGTGTAGAAGTAAGGTAGAATTGTTTTTTAATAAAGGAGGATTTTCATGTGTGACACCGATTCGCCCAATGAATTTGTCCAAAAACTAGATGACTATATTGACAGTCTAACCCACAAAAAGGAAAACCTTATAGGGGTCCTGCATTATGCACAAGAAATATACGGATACCTGCCTGATAATGTACAGTGGCATATCGCACAAAAACTTGATATCCCTTCCGCCATGGTCTATGGCGTAGTAAGCTTTTACTCGTTTTTTACGATGATACCCAGGGGAGAACACGTTGTTAATGTATGCACCGGCACGGCCTGCTTTGTACGGGGGGCTGATAAATTAAAAGAGGAACTCGAAAGTCAGCTTAAAATTAAATCAGGAGAAACCACTCCCGATAATCTTTTTACCTTAGAAACTTTGCGTTGCGTTGGAGCATGTGGCCTAGCTCCAGTCATGATTGTTGATGGCGAAGTGCATGGACGCATGCACGAGCCCCAGGAAATTAACGAAGTCCTAGCAAAATACCGCCCGGAAAGTTAAGCCCAATTAACGATGCACAATTCATGATTTGAAACTCGGACTTCGACCTCGGACTTCGGACTTCGAACTTCCGACTTCGAACCACGAACGTCGAACCACGAACCACGAATAAGGAAGCGCCATCGAAGGAAGGGAAAAGCCATATGAAACTTAAAAATACTGATGCATTAAATGCCTTAAAAGCCCAAAGCCTCAAGCTCATTGAAACACGTCGCGTGACTGAGTCTGTTAGCACCAAGAACGCTCAAGGCTTAGTTAGGCATGTTATGGTCTGCGGGGGACCGGGGTGTCATTCCTCGGGTAGTCCCCGAATTGCCGAACTTTTGGAAGAAGAACTAAACCGCCTGGGATTATCTGAACAGGTTAAAGTCTTTCAACCCGGCTGTTTTGGTTTTTGCGAAAAGGGTCCGATGATTGAAATTCACCCCGATAATGCAACCTATTGTGAGGTTTCCGCTGAAGATATCCCCACTATCGTTGAAGAACACTTTATTCAGGGAAATCAGGTAGAACGCCTTCTCTATATGGATCCAAACACCAAAGAACGTTTTGCTACCAACCTCCCATTTTATGATGGACAACTTCGCATTGCTTTACGTAATGTTGGTTATATTGCACCAGAAAATATCTTGGAGTACATTGCTGCTGATGGTTATCAAGCCTTAGCTAAAGTTCTTTTCCGTATGACTCCCATGGAGGTTATTGACGTCCTTAAAGTCAGTGGATTACGGGGACGTGGCGGTGCAGGTTTCCCGACCGGCTCAAAATGGGAATTTACTCGTAAGAGTCCAGCTGATCAACGATATATCATTTGTAATGCCGACGAAGGAGATCCCGGTGCCTTTATGGACCGCTCTGTCTTGGAGGGTGACCCTCATAGCGTTTTAGAAGCTATGCTCATCGCGGGTTCTGCGATTGGAGCTTCCGAAGGATTCATTTATGTTCGAGCAGAATACCCTGCGGCGATTCACCGTTTAAAAGTTGCCATTGCGCAAGCAAGAGAATACGGGTTACTTGGAGAAGGGATTTTAGGCAGTGATTTCAGCTTTAACATTGAGCTTAAATACGGAGCTGGGGCCTTTGTCTGTGGTGAAGAAACGGCACTAATCCATTCTATCGAAGGGTCTAGAGGGGAACCTTCCGTCAAACCTCCGTTCCCTGCTGAAAAAGGACTGTGGGGTAAACCAACCTCTGTTAACAATGTGGAAACCCTGGCCAATATTCCCCCGATTATTCTAAAGGGAGCCGCTTGGTTTTCCGCCATTGGCACAGAAAAAAGTAAAGGCACGAAAGTATTTGCCTTAGCGGGTAAAGTTAATAACGTAGGACTTGTAGAAGTCCCAATGGGGACAACCCTCCGGGAAATTATTTTTAATATTGGCGGGGGTATCAAGCTCCATAAAACGTTTAAAGCGGCACAAACTGGAGGCCCCTCTGGCGGATGTATTCCGACCAAGTATTTAGATTCCCCCATTGATTATGAATCTCTAGCCGCTATTGGCTCTATGATGGGTTCTGGTGGTCTAATTGTCTTGGATGAAGACGATTGTATGGTTAATATAGCTAAGTTCTTCCAAGAGTTCACGATGGACGAATCCTGTGGCCGTTGTACAGCTTGTCGGGTTGGGACTAAACGTCTTTATGAAATCCTGACCAAGATCACAGAAGGCAAGGGAACGTTAGAGGATTTAGATAATATGGAAAAACTGTGTCATATCATTAAGGACACAGCTCTTTGCGGATTAGGGCAAAGTGCACCAAATCCTATTCTTTCCACTTTAAAGTATTTCAAAGAAGAATACATTGCCCATGTTGTTGACAAAACCTGTCCGGCTGGCGTTTGCAAAAGCTTACTAAAATATGAAATTACAGATAAGTGTGTTGGTTGTACCCTTTGTGTCAAGAAATGTCCTATGCACTGTATTACAGGTACAACAAAAAAACGCCATATCATCGATCAAGAACGTTGCCTAAAATGTGGAGCATGTATGGAACAATGTCGCGTCGTCGGCGCCATCATCTGCCATTAAGGTACCCCTAAAGGAGGACTCCATATGGATATACAACTAACTATTAATGACATATCGCTTACAGTACCGGAAGGAATGTCCATCTTAGATGCCGCTCGAACCATAAACATAGATATTCCAACGCTATGCTACTTAAAGCTTAATGAAATGCATTACAATAATAATATCGCATCCTGCCGGGTTTGTGTGGTAGAGGTTGAGGGTCGACGTAATTTGGCATCCTCCTGTTCAACCCCAGTGTCGAAGGGAATGGTTGTTAAAACTGATTCCCTTCGTGCTATCCAAGCTAGACGAGCAATGGTGGAACTGCTCCTTTCTGACCACCCGAAATCTTGTTTGACCTGTGCCAAAAACCAAGACTGTGACCTGCAATCTTTAGCCTCCGAATTAGGGGTACGCCATATTTCTTATGAAGGGGAAGAATCTGAATTTGAGATTGATAGATCAAGTTCTTCCATTGTTCGAGATCCTAACAAATGTATCCGCTGCCGCCGTTGCGAAACAATGTGTAACGAAGTACAGACGGTAGGTGTCTACTCTGCCGTAGGGCGTGGTTTTGAAACGGTCGTTAAAACGGCCTTTGATTTACCTCTTAGTAAAACCGCTTGCACGTTCTGCGGACAATGTATCGCAGTTTGTCCCACTGGTGCTTTAACTGAGCTGGACCAAGTTGATAAAGTTTGGAAGGCTCTCAACGATCCTAATCAGTTTGTCGTTGTACAAACTGCACCAGCCGTTAGAGTCGCTTTAGGAGAGGGATTCGGTTTACAACCGGGGACTATTGTCACAGGTAAAATGGTAGCTGCTCTACGGAGATTAGGTTTTGATCGTGTTTTCGATACAGATTTTGCGGCTGACCTGACGATTATGGAGGAAGCAACAGAGCTTGTTCACCGCATACAACATGGCGGTCGTCTGCCTCTTCTCACGAGTTGCTGCCCCGCCTGGGTCAAATTCTTCGAGCATCAATTCCCGGATCTATTAGACATTCCTTCAACCTGTAAATCCCCCCATGAAATGTTAGGGGTCTTGATCAAAAGTTATTATGCAAAAACTTTGGGAATCGACCCCAAAACAATTACCGTTGTTTCAGTAATGCCTTGTGTTGCTAAAAAATACGAAGCGGCCCGTCCTGAGCTCTCGCAAAGCGCAGAAACCGCAGATGTGGATATCGTCATCACCACACGTGAACTTGCTCGCATGATTCGCGAAGCCAGCATTCACTTTGATCATCTCAAAGATCAAGAATTCGATCACCCCTTAGGGGAATCGACTGGTGCTTCCGTAATTTTCGGAGCAACAGGTGGAGTCCTCGAAGCAGCCTTGCGGACGGCTTATGAGGTGCTCACTGGTGAAACCTTGGAAAAAGTAGAGTTTGAGGCCCTTCGGGGAATGGATGGGATTAAGGAAGCAGTAATCCCAATTGCTGGACGAGATTACCGAATTGCGGTCATCCATGGCCTAGGTAATACCCGTACTGTTCTGGAGAAAATACAAGCTGGAGAAATAAATTATGATGTAATTGAAATTATGGCCTGTCCAGGTGGGTGCATCGGGGGCGGCGGACAACCCTATCACCATGGACATATGGAAATCCTTGCAGCCCGAGCGGAAGCTATTTACCGCGAAGACCGTTCCAAGCCCTTGCGTAAGTCCCACGAAAATCTGGCTATTAAAGGACTATATAAAGATTATTTAGGTCAACCTTACGGAGAAAGGGCACATAAATTACTGCACACTAGTTATACGGGCCGAAAGAAGATCTAGTTTAGGCTACACAGTAGGTAGCTAAAACATCCTACGTTCGACTCAGCCAAAACTTAATTAATGTATCTGCTATGCCGGAGCTTTCTGGCATAGTAGATATCGTTCGAACTTTTACCTGATTGTTAGGATTTTCTGAACAAAAGGAGAAGGGTAATATCGCTTTGCCGCCTTCTTACGATTGTTAAGAAGGCTATTTATTTTGGAGGAAACATAAATATGGATAAGCGAATAGGGGTTATAGGCATAGTTATTGAAGACTTTGAAAGCGCCAATAAAGTAAATGAGACTTTGCACGATTTAGCAGGCATCATAATTGGCAGAATGGGAATCCCTCGTCCGGAACGGGGTATATCAATTATCTCCTTGATCGTGGAGGGAAACTCGGATCAAATTAGTGCGATGACGGGTAAATTAGGCAAAATCCAAGGGGTTAACGTCAAATCAGCCTTAACTAAAAAATTGGAGGACTTATAATGAAACAGTATATGGCCCAGGATTTTATTATCAATGAAGAAATTGAGATTTCTATTAAAGAAGGACAGGGTAAAGTTGAGGATAAGGACTATGTAAGAGCAATCCTAGAGAAGGCAAAAACTTGTCAAGGATTAACACATAGGGAAGCAGCAGTATTGTTAAATATTGAGGATAAAAATGTTCTGGCAGAAATGTTTAAGACCGCCAAAGAGATTAAGGAAAAAATCTATGGCAAGAGAATTGTTTTATTCGCACCCCTTTATATTAGCAATTACTGTGTTAATAGCTGTGTCTATTGTGGATATCAGGCCTGCAACGAAAATATGAAGAGAAGTAAACTTACTATGGAACAATTGGAAGCCGAAGTGAAGATCTTAGAATCGCTAGGGCATAAGCGAATTGTAATAGAGGCAGGAGAAGACCCTGTTAATTGTTCCTTGGATTATGTAATTGAGTGCATCAAGAAGATCTACTCCTTGAAATTTGATAATGGAAGTATTAGACGGATTAACATTAACGTGGCTGCTACGACTGTAGAGGATTATAAACGGCTAAAAGAGGCAGATATAGGGACTTATACTTTATTCCAGGAGACGTATAATCAAGAAGTTTATGAAAAGATGCACCCGACGGGTCCCAAACATAATTACAATTGGCATACTACGGCGATGGATAGAGCAATGGAAGCTGGGATTGGAGATGTCGGTATTGGCGTATTATATGGTTTATATGACTACAAATATGAAACGATAGCCATGCTAATGCATGCGGAACATCTCGAGGAAGCGTTTGGGGTTGGACCACATACGATTTCAGTCCCTAGACTGAGAGCAGCAGAAGGCGTGAATCTGAATGATCTTCCCTACCTTGTTGCGGATGATGACTTTAAAAAGATAGTGGCAGTTTTGAGATTGGCTGTTCCCTATACAGGAATGATTCTCTCCACAAGGGAAGGGGTTGGTTTTAGGGAAGAGGTACTAGCCTTAGGGATTTCCCAGATTAGTGCAGGTTCTTGCACAGGAGTAGGCGCTTACTCAAAGGAACATGGCATTGATAAAGTGGAGGAAAAACCTCAGTTTGAAGTAGCAGATCATCGGTCACCGATGGAAGTTATTAAAAGCTTATGTGTCAGCGGCTATGTACCGAGTTACTGTACCGCCTGCTATAGAGAAGGGAGAACCGGAGATCGGTTTATGGTTTTGGCTAAGGCGGGACAAATACATAATGTTTGTCTGCCCAATGCTTTACTAACCTTTAGAGAATTTCTTCTGGATTATGCGGATGATGAGCTGAAAGAATTAGGACAAAAAGTCATCGAAAAGGGCCTTCAAGATATTCCTAAAGAATTAGCTAAAAAAGCTGCCCTCGAAAAACTAGTAAGAATCGAAGCTGGAGAACGGGATTTAAGGTTCTAATTACGAAAGATTGTTCCAATTTACCTCCCACAGGTTATTGACGACTATGATCGCTGTAGCTAAGGATGGTAGATCAGTGAAGTCTAAGGTTGCTATGAGGCGAAGAGCAACCTTATTATAGCAATTGCAGATTAAGTCAGTAATAAAGGCAGTCTATGGGGGGGATAAAGTGAATTTTAGACTAGAAAAGGATCAAATCGGAGCGCGGGAAATTTCAGAGATCCACTATTATGGGATAAATACAAAAAGGGCCCAAGAGAACTTTAATGTAGGGTCGAAAAATGTTAACTTGAAACTTGTCTATGAAATTGCTCTAATTAAAAAAGCGGCAGCCATAGTAAATAAAGAATTAAAGCAACTTACAGAGGATAAAGCCAAGGCCATCATTCAAGCCAGTGAGGAAGTGATTGAAGGAACGTTTAATCACGAATTTATTGTAAGCGCTTTTCAGGGCGGTGCAGGGACCTCCACTAATATGAATGTCAATGAGGTTATTGCTAACAGGGCGATTGAGATATTAGGAGGGACAAAAGGCGACTATAAGGTTGTACACCCGTTGAATGATGTAAACATGTCTCAATCGACCAATGATGTTTATCCGACAGCGCTGAGAATAACTGCTATTCGCATGCTTAGAAAATTAAGCAATTCCCTTGCGCAGCTCCAGGAAGCCCTACAAGGGAAGGAAAACGACTTTAGTGATGTGATCAAACTGGGCAGGACAGAGCTCATGGATGCCTTGCCCATGATGCTTGGGCAAGAATTTGGCGCGTATGCCAAGGCTATAGAAAGAGACCGCTGGAGAGTCTATAAAGTAGAAGAACGATTGAGACAAATTAATCTGGGAGGGACCGCCATCGGTACGGGAGTCAATGCCTCTCAAAAATATATCTTTATGATCACGGATACCATCCAGGAGTTAACAGGATTAGGTTTGGCCAGATCCGACTATCCTATGGATATAACCCAAAATAATGATGTATTCGTAGAGGTTTCGGGACTCTTAAAAGCCTGTAGCACAAATCTATTGAAAATTTCAAATGACTTGAGATTACTGTCATCAGGCCCTAAGGGCGGGTTTGGTGAAATAGAACTACCTCAGATGCAGGTTGGTTCGACTCTTATGCCGGGAAAGATCAATCCGGTTATACCGGAGATGATCGGTCAAGTCGCTATGAGAGTCATGGCCAACGACTATGCTATTACAATGGCGGCCTCGTCAGGGCAACTTGAGCTCAATGCCTTTATGCCTCTGATCGCCGAAAGCTTACTGGAATCACTAGAGCTTTTAGATAATGGAGTTACGATCTTTCGAGAGAAGTGTATTGAGGGGATTATCCCTAATAAAGATAAATGCCAAGCAACTCTTGAAAAGTCCGCAGTACTGGCGACAGCTTTAGTTCATCATATTGGGTATGACCAAGCCGCATATATAGCCAGAAAAGCCTTGAGGGACAATAAGACAATCAGAGAGGTATTGAAGGAAGAGGATGTTTTTCCGGACTCTAGGATTAATGAGATATTAAATCCGTTTGAAGTAACTAAACCGGGAATACCGGGAATTATTGGAAAAACCTAAAATGTGTCGGATAGTCAGGTAGGCCAGAAAAGTGATCGTGTCGGAGGGATATACAATGAGCTTAAATGAAACGCCCAAAGGGGTCAGAGTACATTTGGCCTTATTTGGCAAGAGAAATGCAGGGAAATCCAGTGTAATCAATGCTATCACTGGGCAGGAAACGGCCATAGTATCAGAAGTAAAAGGTACAACAACTGATCCAGTCTTTAAAACAATGGAGATATTGCCCATTGGGCCGTGTGTGATCATAGATACAGCTGGAATAGACGATATCGGTGAATTAGGAGAGCTCAGGGTAAAAAAAACTTTAGAGGTTCTCGATATTACTGATGTGGCATTGCTTATTGTAGATATCAAGTCAGGAATCAGTGATGACGATCGATTGATCATGGATAAATTTAAGGAAAAGAAGAAACCACTTATTGTTGTTTTAAATAAGATTGATACTATCGAAAACGAAAATGAAAACACAGACTATGGCAAAATCGCTAGTACCTTTCAAGAAGAACTAAACAACTCGGTCGTTGCTGTCTCGGCTCTAAAGAAACTTAGAATCAAAGAATTAAAAAATGCTATTATCTCTGTGATTCCTGAGGATGAGGATAAATTTAAAATCGTGGGGGATTTGATCAACCCCGGTGATTTTGTGGTACTTGTTACTCCGATTGATAAAGCAGCTCCTAAGGGGAGGCTAATTCTTCCTCAGCTACAGACGATCAGAGATATTCTAGAAAGTGATGCCATGGCTATTGTAACTAAGGAATATGAACTAAGAGAAACCTTAAATCATTTAGTAAAGAAACCAAAGTTGGTGATTACCGATTCACAAGTTTTTTTAAAGGTTGCTGCCGATACCCCTAAGGATATATTAATGACATCCTTTTCAATCCTATTTGCCAGACAAAAGGGAGATTTAACAGAATTCATCAAAGGTGCCAAGGCGATCGAGAGGCTTAAGGATGGAGACAAGGTTTTAATAGCTGAAGGGTGTACACATCACAGGCAATCAGACGATATCGGCAGTGTAAAGATACCTAGATGGATCCGTCAGAGAACCGGCAAGCAGATAGAGTTTGAGTTCTCTTCAGGAGCTACCTTCACTGAAGACGTCAAGCAATATGCCCTTATCGTCCACTGTGGAGCTTGTATGATGAATAGAACCGGAATGCTCAGTAGAGTAGAACGCGCAAAAGATCTTGAGGTACCCATCGTGAACTTCGGCATTTTGATTGCCTATATTCAGGGATTGCTTCCAAGAGCCCTTGAGCCTTTCCCCATGGCAAAGCTAATATTGGAAGAGTGAAACGGAGGGACAGGTGCACTGTTTCACTAGAATTCCGAAACAGTGCACCTGTCCCCTTGTTTTTCCTTGTTTTTTCCCCTTGTTTTGCCCTGTTCAAGTATTTAGATCGTTGGAGGAGTAACATGCATCATTTATTAGAGAAGGTCTATCAAACGAACGACCTCACAAAAGAGGAAATTATATACCTCTTAGAAAACATAACTCAGGCGGATAGAGAGATCCTCTATAACAATGCATTAAAGACAAAACAGATGTACTATGGTAATAAAGTTTACTTAAGAGGACTTATTGAGTTTTCAAATATCTGCCGGCAGGATTGCCTATACTGTGGGATCCGGGTTTCCAACGCGAAGGTGGAACGCTATCGGTTAACTCCGGAAGAGATCTTAGCCTGCTGCGATCAAGCATATAAATTAGGCTATCAGACGTTTGTCCTACAGAGTGGTGAAGACCCTTGGTATACAGACAAGATTCTTGTGGAATTGGTTCAGAAGATCAAAAAGACTTATCCAGAGGTAGCCATTACGTTATCGATCGGTGAGCGGGGAGTAGAGACTTATCAAGCTCTTTTTGCCTGTGGTGCAGATCGCTTTTTGATGCGACATGAAACAGCCTCAAAAGAACTGTATGAAACGTTACATCCAACTATGCGCTTTGAGGATCGTCGAGCCTGCCTGAACACCTTAAAGGGCATTGGATACCAGGTGGGAGCCGGGTTTATGGTGGGACTTCCAGGGCAAACCCTCGCTAATTTGGCAGAGGACTTAGGATATTTAATGGACCTCCGTCCAGATATGATCGGAATAGGACCCTTTATTCCTCACAGCGAGACTCCATTGGGGATGGAAAAGTGCGGAACCCTTGAAGATACGTTGGTGATGGTAGCACTGACGAGGTTGCTTATTCCAGGCGGGCTTATTCCAGCTACGACTGCACTTGGAACTCTGCACCCTGAAGGTAGGGAACTCGCTTTGAAAGCGGGAGCCAATGTTGTTATGCCGATTATTACGCCAACGTCAGTCAGAAAACAATATGCACTTTACGAAAACAAGATTTGTGGGGATGATCATCCGGAAGATTGTCGATATTGCATAGAACGAAGAATTCAGTCGGTGGGCTTTGAAGTGGATCTGGGCAGAGGGGATAGTTTACAGTTTAAGTCAGGAAAGCCGAAATAGAGTTTCCAAAAATCTACCATTAAACGTTAAAAGTTTCAAATAATAAGCAATGATCCTAGGTGAATTCAAGGCCGGAGATATCTGGTTTCTTTTTCAGTACGTGATAAGGGGTAGGTGATCATTATATAATCACCTACCCCTTTTTCTAGTGCTAAATTATAGACATTTATTGATGCTATTTTGCTAGTTCGGGCAACTGTTTCTTAATTAACTCAATTACAGCTGGATTTTTTATCTCAACAGGCTTTGTAGATGGATCGTCTTGAAGATCCTCATATTTAATGGCTCCAAAGCTATGATCCTTTGTGAAATGATCGCGTGTATCTGTTGGGTTCTTCCACATTAATTTATCAAGGTTGAAGGCTTTTCCAGCATGACATGTGGCGCAGACATCTGTGGGCTTGTCCTTAAGAATAAGAGAGCCACTAGCATTGGCTTTATGGGAGGTATGGCAAGCAAGACATTGGGTCATTTGTGAGCTCTGGGCATGTTTGCTGGCAAAGTAATTACGGGTTCCGTAGTGATTGTTTACAGTAAAGTTACCTTCAGCATCTTTGGAAGGGTTACTTTCGTGACAACTGTTACAGGAATTTCGAGCGGTTTCATTACTCATGGTTGTTTTCTTGTCGGTAGCACTTACGTGATTTCCACCGGGTCCGTGACAGGATTCGCAAGATATTCCATAATTAGGAGATTCATTTTCAATGCCCGGCGAATGGCATTTTCCACAAGTATAGCTCTCCGCCGTCCAATCATTCTTGCCATCCTTGTCAAGGTCAACTTGCTTTGGAGGTTGAACTGACCATTTGTCGTTTGTTTTCTTAAGAGCTCCGACGCGATAGACTTTATTTGCAAATCCGCCGGCAGTTCCAGGTACTTCGGCAATAAGATAACTATTTTGCATAACCCCATAGATCTGGGCTTTTGATAGATCAAGAGTAGTAGAGGCTGGATTTTCTTTGTTAGACGGGTCAAAAATAGTAATTTCGCCTAACGGTTTTTCTAGAGGAAAATCAGCAAGAGGTTTGAAGGCGGTGTAGTGTTTTGTGTGAATTACATTCTCGTATGACTCAGAGTGGCATGCTTTACATGAAGTGTCGCCGACATAAGTTACCTTTTGAGGTGTATCCGTTAATTGAGGACCAGACGGTTGAGGACCAGTGGGCGTTTCTGGTGCATTACATCCTATAGCTAATACTGTTAAGAATGTTAGTGAAATAATTGAGGCGAAAAAAGGCTTTTTCCAGTTCATTTGAATTCGTTCCCCCTTTAATACTATTATTGAAATAGTTAAATATTGTGTTGACTAACCATTGTTTCTTAGTTTGCTTAAAAATTAAGTGTAAAATGCTTAAATTTTAGAAATAATTAACATGAAATATTTGGAAATACATTCTACGAGAGCGGTCGCTAACCGAAGGCGCGGAACTGCACTAATAAGAGGATGAATAAAATTTAACCCGGATTAATAGTTTGATTAGTAGCTTCTTGTACCTTAGAAGAAGAAACACTCATCGGAATTGTTCCATCAAAAAGACCTCTGTCTCCCAGTGCGGTTATGATAACGGCAGAAGTTGCACCAAAAACTGTATGAGAAAAAACTCTGTCAAAACAGTTTTTGGGCCAACAGGGGCTACTTTAGTTGCTCCCATCGTCCCTAGTACGCCATATAGAAAAGTCCATGTTGCTTGACCAGCAAGGGCCCCCTTAAGAACTGCCTTATCTTTTCCGAAAAATGAAAATGCATAGACAGAAACAGAACCTATTAAGCCTGCCACCGCCGCATCTGCTAAATAACCTACCAGCTTGCCTAGATTTTTAAGGAGTAAGTGGGGAGGAATAAGCATTCCTGCAGCCCTTTCAGGGCCCCCTATCTCGGACCAATTTAGTTTTTGAAATACCGAACTAATAGCAAGTTTAACAGCGTTTGCTCCTAAACCGGCAACCACGCCTAATATCATTCTATCTTTAATTTTTATCATAAATAATCATCATCTCCTTTCATGTATTATTAGATGTCAAAACCAGAAATATCCTAAAAATATATGGGAAAATCTGCTTACTCTATCATTAGGAACATTAAATGAGAAAAACAAACCCCTCTCCGCTATGGGGAGCAGGGGTAAATGTATGATATTGATATACAAACCACGAACTGCAAGTATTAGTCTTTCTTTAAGGATTTTAGCCTACCAGTCTTAAGTAGAAAGATTAATTTGGTTCCCTGCTAATAAAGATCACGACCTTTGATTTCCAAGGCTTTTTTTAGAGGTTACAAAGGGTATTCGGGTGGAAATAAACGTCAGTATTAAATGTCAACAGATAGATACACGTATCCATCTGTTGACATACTTCCTAAGGCAGGACACTAAGGCGAATGACGGGTTGTACTAGTTTAAATGTATACAGAGGTGTGCATTCAGAGAATCTAGGTATTTTTAGAGTTATAAGGAAAAAAATCATTAAAAAGCACTGAAATCAATAGGCAGAACATTCTAAATAATTTTTACTATTATTGGCATAGCAATTGCATAATAATTCAATATATTCTGAATAGGTAAAACTAAATTTGCAGTTAGATCATAAAAGGAGGCACAAAGCTGGTAGACATAGTGTATAAGACTATGAAAGAAAACACATTAACTTCGGTAACTAAGCTTTTTACCATTAGAAAGCAGAGGAGGAAGAAATTAAAAGATTACTTTTAAGAAAGGGGATAAGGGAGGTATGTCAGGACTTATACTGGTTTATACCGGGAATGGCAAAGGTAAAACCACAGCATCTTTAGGATTGAGTATGAGAGCACTGGGCCATGGCCAAAACGTAGGTTTTCTCCAATTCATGAAGGGTAGTAAGAATTACGGAGAAGTAAAATTAGCGGCTATGTTACCTAACTTTACATTAGTTCAATCGGGGCAGGAATCCTTTGTCTCGTACGAGAATCCAGATCCAATCGACATTAGAATGGCCCAAGAAGGGCTTGAGCTTGCTCGAAAATGGTTCGAAGAAGATAAATTTAACCTCATTGTTCTTGATGAAATCCTTGTTGCTGTTGCTTTCAAATTAATTTCTATTGCACAAGTCTTAGATTTAGTTAAGCAGAAACCAGATCATCTTAATTTAGTAATGACTGGACGTTATGCAGCACCCGAGTTAATAGAAATTGCGGATACTGTTACTGAGATGACCGAGCATCGACATGCTTACCAACGAGGGGTCCAGTCAAAGGAAGGGATGGAATTTTGAACAGAGAAGTACTGGATCACTGGATAGCCCGTTTGCTTGACCGAGATCGAAGGGCAACCGCCAAACTTATTTCTTGGGTTGAAGATGACATAGAACGAGCGTATATTATGCGTTCTATTTTAAAACAAACAGAACAAAAGATGGTTGTAGGAATAACGGGACCGCCGGGAGCGGGGAAAAGCTCGTTAGTTGAGTCATTGACAAAGCTCTACCGCGATAACGATGAAAGGGTAGGGATTGTTGCTGTAGATCCCAGTAGTCCGTATACTGGTGGGGCCATTTTGGGAGATCGTATCCGTATGCAGGCCCATGGGACGGATCGAAACGTATTTATCCGTAGTATGGGGACCAGAGGACATTTAGGGGGTGTTACGCGCTCGACTTCCGATGTCTTACGTATTTTAGAAGGCGGAGGGTATGGGCGACTTATTTTGGAAACCGTTGGAGTCGGTCAGTCTGAACTGGAAATTATGCAAATGGCCGATACCGTAGTAGTGGTGCTTAACCCAGGGGCTGGAGATGGAATTCAGGCAATCAAAGCGGGGATCATGGAAGTTGCTGATGTCTTTGTTATTAATAAATCAGATATGCCAGGGGCAGATCGCATGAAAGGGGACATCGAAATGATGTTAAACTTGAATTGTGATGGAAAGACTTGGCGTCCGCCGGTCGTCTTGACTAGCGTTGTTGATAATACTGGAGTGGAGACTCTGCACGAAAAGATCGAGGCGCATCAATTGTATATGCTGGAATCTGGGTTAAGAGATGAACGTCGTAAAGAACGTTTTCGTCTCGAAGTCTGGCGCCAATGGGAAGATAAAACTCTAGCAGCCTTTGAAGTAGCCTGGGAAACGGCAAACGGAAAATGGGAAAATCACAATCAAGAAGATCCTTATGAAGTAGCACAAATGCTATGGAAAGAGCGTTTTAAAGGAGGATAAATGGATGAGTGAGAGTGATAACTTCTTACGCTGGAAAACAAACTATGACGCCCAGAGGGAGCGAAAAGGGCCGTTCTTTACTGTTTCTAGTACTCCAATTGATCCGCTTTATGCACCGGGGCATACGGCAGAGATCGATTATGAAAAAGACTTAGGCCATCCTGGAGAGTACCCATATACACGTGGAGTTCGGTCAAATATGTACCGCGGACGACTCTGGACTATGCGGCAGTTTGCAGGATTTGCCACAGCTAAAGAATCAAATGAACGATATAAGTTTTTACTTAGTCAAGGTCAAACTGGTTTGAGTATTGCTTTTGATATGCCGACCATTATGGGCTATGATTCAGATCACCCGCGTGCCTATGGAGAGGTTGGTCGAGTCGGAGTGGCCATTGATTCTTTGGCGGATGTGGAAATTTTGTTCAAGGATATCCCGCTAGACAAAGTCAGTACTTCAATGACGATCAATGCACCAGCATCTATTCTTTG
>JADQBO010000155.1 GCA_016278585.1 Desulfosporosinus sp. | reverse complement strand
ATCTCGTCTCCTTTAATGATAGCGATATATTTCCCTGGACAGACAGGAGTTGCACTTACCACTTCCACGTAGGCTGTTTTAAGCATCAAATCTGTGGCATAAATTCCTCTAGCGATACTCGTAAGCTCGATCATACCTATTGCACTAAACATATCAACCCACCTTTATCACAATAGAATTATCCTTAATCTCTTGAACAGTACCATCGAAGCTGGAGTGAACGGTTGCACCAAGAGTATTGTCCGGAATTTTACCAATCAGTTGCCCAGCTTTCACCTGATCTCCTATACCAACAATCGGTATGGCCGGTGCTCCTATGTGCTGCCGTAAAGCGATTTCAACATATTCGGGTTGAAATTCAACCTGGGTCAAGGGTGCCGGTTTATCAAAAGCTGTTAAGCCGATTTTAATAACTAGACGTTTGCTTGGAATAAGGCGATATTCTCTTGCTGACCTGGCACGAAAATCCATCTGGATTGGCTGATATTTGATACCTTGTTCAGCCAGCTTTTGCTTATATAGAATATTGACTGATTTCGGATGAAGATTAGCCGGGCAGGAGAATAATTCGCAGGCATTACATTCACAACATAATTGAGCAATTTGTTGTTCTTTCACGTCCTCTAGATTGTAGCTCAGGGCACGCATGACTTTATGGGGCTGCATATTGTGTCCTAGAAGATAACGAGGACACAGGTCGGTGCACATGCGACATTGTTCACAGGCAGTCTTGCCTATCACTCTGGCTCTATCGGGGCTGACAGTTTTTTTGCGGATAAGAAAGTGATCCTTTTTGAGTAGTACATAGCCTTTGCTTTTTTTGGTGACATACCCATCGACTTTGGTCATGACAGAACCCATCATGGGGCCCCCGTCTATCACAGCGTAATCATCCACATTTTCCACACCGCATTGGCTGATTACTTCCCTAATAGATACACCCACAGGTACTTTAACGGTCCTGGGCTGAGGAATATCTCCGGCAATAGTAATATAGGTTTCCGTGACAGGGTTCCCAGCCATGGCCTTTGAGATATTCAGGGCGGTTTCTGAATTAATAACCACACAGCCTACTTTCAAGGGGATAGATACTTCTGGTACAATCCGTTGAGTTAGTTCATGCACCAATACCTGTTCGTCACCGGCAGGATAGATATCTCTAAGTTCCTTAACTTCCATGTAATCTGAAAGTCCCAGAGCTGTAATTCTTTCACCCAAGAGAACAATGACTTTCTTGTGTTTTCCTTTGATGCCAATGATGGCTTTGCGGGCTTCAATATATCTTCCCGCCGCTTCCAAACCTTTGATGATTTCGTCAGGAAACAGTTCCATCAATTGCTGGTCAACTCTAAGCAGGGGCTCACATTCAGCTCCATTTAGCAATATATACTCGGCTTTAGAAGTAAGTTTAGCGTGAGTTGGAAATCCAGCTCCTCCTGCCCCAATAATCCCTGAATTCTTAATTACGTTCAGAAGATCCAAAGGTTTATACCTCCTGTTTTTTTAAAACTTACAGTCTTCGTCAATGATGCCTACAATAACGGCATCAATGGGTATATCCTCCCGATCCAGCATTTTGCGAGCCGAGCTGCCGGTACAGACAAGAACTCGTTCGCCAATACCGGCACTAATAGTGTCAGCAGCGATTATGATACGGCCGGCATCAATACCACCAAGAACTTCCACCATCATAAATTTCATTCCTATGAGGGAATCGGCTTTTCTTGTGGACCAAATACTGTCAATTACTTTTGCTGCTATCATCGTATCTCACCTGTTTTTGCCTCATTAAATTTGTATCGTATTTCTTGAATAGCCGCTTCGACCGATGCCGTATCTCCAAAGATGGCGATCATTATCAGATTTTGAGGGCAATGGCCTTTAATATCTTCCACTACGACACCAGCTGCTTTTTCCGCAATATCAGCAGCAAAAACCATATCAATTAACCGCCCTTGAACTAAACCTACTGCGCCATAGTGCTCAATGGGGATCGTTGAAGAGGAGCCTTTTCGCCGAAAGAGAATATCCAGAGTCCCACTGGAAGGGGATTTTATTATTCGATATTCCATGATAAACGCCACTCCTGACTAGAGTATTTCCTGAGTGCAGTTAAGGGCAATGCCCAAAGGGGTAACGAACATGGGGTTTTGTGGTTTATAAGTGGGAAGGTTGGTTTGTTTGGCGATAATGTCTTCGATTCCATTCAGGCAACAGGTTCCACCCACCAGATATATTTCTTTCACTGGGTATTCCTTTATATGGCGGCTTATAATAGAAGAAACTTTTTCAATGACCGGTCGCAACACGGGAATTAACTCCCTATGATTTTTGAAATCCCGCTTATATTGATCCGCATCCTCAAAGCTCATTTTATACGCTCCGGAAATGACGAGGGAAAAATGAGTACCACCGGTAGGTTCATCTGCTACATGAATCACTTTGCCCTCTTTCAGGATTGCAGTTCCCGTAGTTCCGCCACCGATATCGACAATCGCACCATCATTAATCTTGAGCACTGCATTAGCCGCCGTGGGTTCATCTAATATGTTAGTGATTTCGAAACCAGCCCCCTGTACCACATGTTTAATAGCACCTGAGTCAAGAGTATCGGTTCCTGGCGGAAGCGCTGCTGCAGCGTAGATCAATTCCGCGCCAAGCTTTTCTTCGAGTTCTTGTTTTAGTTCCTTGACGATGCGAATTGCACCGATATAGTCCACTACCATTCCATCTTTAACTACGCTGGCAAATCGATAGGCTCCGGCAACGGGCTGATAATTCTCATCGAGAACTGCCAGTACAATATAGGCTGTTCCCAGGTCAACCCCTGTGTAATAAACAGAGGATTTATTCAAAATAGGTGTATCGATCACTTTCTCAAAATCCCTAACAAGCTGATCACAGTATAGAAAATCTGAATTTACCGTCTCCATTTTTTACCTCCCAGACACTTCCACATCATTATGCAGAGTATGTTAATGACCAAATTGATCGTATTAATCAAATCTTGCCGTGAGCAGAGTTGCTGCTCCTCATTCCAATAAGCTTCTAAAATAGCTGGTTCAACCTCTTGGAGTGAGGCGCGCAAATAATTTAACAGCGCAACTTCTTTGCCATTTTCCAATCCTACGTGAAACTCACGTAGGTCAACGAATTTTTCCAGATTATCGGAGCGTTGTTTGATTTCTTCTTCTGACCATCCCCAAAACTCAAAAGTGTCGGGGGGTACCTGTTCCCGTTCTGCGTTTCGAAGATTTCGAAAGCATTTCCCAAGGGCCATGATTTCTTCTGACAGTACAGCATCTCCGGAGTGCAAGAGTTCTGCAGCAACTAGAAGGAATAAAGCTTCTAGGCTTTCCATTCTTCCAAGCAATCTCTGGGTACACCAGTTATCCCGTACTTGTACCTGATTTGAAGGGTCGAGGTTAGACTTCTTGCCGTCACAACCCTGAGCTTGTACCAGCGTCACTCGTCTGTCCACAAGAAATTGGCGGGCTCCCGGTGTAATCTTTGTATCTGGTTCCAGAACATAAGTAGCAAAGGGTTCTTTCCTATACAAATCTCGCAATTCTACTTCGGTAATGAACTTCATTGCCTCACCTACCCTTCCTTAAATTTCTGGAAAAGATCCTTCGCCATGCTCAGGATGACACGGCACTATGTCATACTGAACGCAGTGAAGTATCTTGACCCAATACTTTTTTTATTCATCAATGGTGCAGCCTTAGCCGCATGGAAGTCTGATACCAAATTTTGCGCAAGTCATCTATATTAAAAACTTCATTAACGCGTTTATTGATTTCCAAGTAAATAGTGTTTCAATGAATCCACATTTCTATTGTCTTTTAGCGAAATCCAGAAGTAAGGTTCAAAAATCCCGATTTTTCTCAGCTGTTGATTGCACAAATCGGCATTTTCCGGAACTAAGTCGGTCTTTGTAACTACACCAATGACTGGACAGGTAAAGGTTTTGGCAAAACCGGGCGGATATACCTCCGTAGGTCTGGCTTGATCCACTAGAATAAGCACATGGGATGCGGCCTGAGCCGTTGCAATCAGATATTTGTACATAGAGGGATTTTCAATATATGAGCTTGGCGTGTCAATAGTATTTTTTCCATAGATGACATCTTGGGTCTTTTTTAAAGGTCTCGCAGAATCATTTAAAAAATTAATCAGTGTGGATTTACCGGATTGAGTTGGCCCTATGACCATAATGCGTTTTTTCATGTTCGGGTTATCTTAGCAGGCGTAAAGCCTAACAACTTTTCCAAGGTTTCATTAATGGCTATCATGGCTGTTTCAACACTGGCCACATCACCAGAAATAACTAGAGATCCTGTAAAGCGATCTAGAAAGCCGATCTCAATATTAGATGTCTTTGTGGCAATATCGGCAGCAATAATTGCTGTCTCACTGGGAGTGAGGGTTGAAATTCCAATGGCTCCTGTTTCTTCAATTCCCAGACGTTCATAGATGTCTTGTACGGGTGAAGCTATTATGTGAGCCAGGGTGACCTGCTTGCCCGGCACAGATTCCTGGATAATTCGTTTTCTATCAAACTCATCCGCTACACTCATCTAATCCCTCCCTCCGATAAAGCCTTTAATGTCTAATGACTTCGACCTGTAAGTCATACCCTTTTATAAACTCTTGAATTTTATCCAACTCTTCTTCCTTAAAGCTCAAATCTTCAGTTATGGCATATCTCTTGTCCAATTGCTTGTATTTGTTAATGCCTAATTTATGATAAGGAAGCAAGTCAATGCCCTGAAAGTTTTTATATTCTTTGAAGGACTGGAGAAATTCCAGGGTTTTGCCAATGGTTTCTTTACTATCATTCAATCCCCTGATGAGGGGCATCCTTACTTTAACTGTAAACCCACGGCGTATAAGTTCGATTAGATTATCCAGAATACGTTCATTGCGTACTCCGGTTAGTTCATAATGCCGCTCAGAATCAATTTGCTTAATATCATACAGAAATAAATCGGTAAACTGGGCTATCACTAGTAGGGAGTCCAGTTTTGTATAGCCACTGGTTTCAATCGCCGTGTGAATTCCCAGGCGCTTACATTCCATCAACAGATTTGCGGCAAACTCCGGCTGTGCTGTGACTTCCCCTCCCCCAAGGGTAACCCCTCCACCTGAGCTCAGATAGAAGAGCACATCTTGTTGGATGATTTCCAGGGCATCCGAAATTGTTATGTCCGAACCGACGATGGACAGCGCTTGTTTAGGACATACCCTTTCGCATTTCCGGCAACCTACACAGTCAATAGTTCTCTTGACTTTATGCTGAGTTCTTTGGCCGTTGGTTGGTAGTTTTCCGCTTTCATCATCTTGAAAATAATGTAGGTGGACGGGACATACAGGAATACAATTGCCACAGTCAACGCACAGATCCTCTTTGAACATAACCTGGTATTTTCTTTCAAGTCCCTCGGGATTGGAACACCACTTGCATCTCAGGGGACAGCCCTTGAAAAAAATCAATGTTCGTATACCCGGTCCATCATAGATGGAATATTTCTGGACATTGAAGATTCTCGCTTTTCTTTCTAAGATTGCAACAGTTTCTGTACTCATAATGCCCCATCCTTAATCCCTATGAAAATTATTTCTGATTCCATCGCTTAGGAAGATATTTGTCAAGTAGTCTTTTTCCCCCATTATTGATGGAGTAGTAAATAACTAATTCTCCCTTGTCATCTAATGTCACATCGTTATCGTCAATGATGTAGTTTGCTTTCATGTCGAGGAGATGATCTACAAAAACTTTTTTTGTAAACTGTTTTTCAGTGCCATATTCAGGTTTTAACGCCTGCATAATCTGATCCGCGGAGGCTTTGTCAACCGTAGAAATATAGTGGAGTACTCTGAATCGGAGTGGTAATGTATCAACCATGATTTACCACCTCTCCTTTCTTGAAGAACTCTTTCGGGTTAATAGCGACGAGAGTAGCACCGATCAGTACCAACCCACTACCTATAACCAAGTTCTGGGTAAGAGGCGAGTTCAACAAAACTACCGAGAAGATAACGCCCCACATGACATAGGTTCCGTTAAGGGCCATTCCTTTGGCTACACCAAGGGTGGTGTTGGCCTTATACCAGGTCAAGTATGATACCGCTGCTACCAAGGCAGTTATAGCAAAGGCCCCAAGAGTTTCAGGTAGAGTAAAGATTTGGGAGATGATAACCCAGCCACCAACGATAGGGAGAACGAAAATAGCTAGAAAAAGACCGGAAGTTAGTTCACGGATATTAATAGCGATTTTCGGGTCAATCATGGACATGCCGAATACAGCCAATACGGCTTCTGCGCCCCATCCTAAAGCAGCTAGAGATGCGAAGAGAAGGCCAAGGTAAAAGGTTTCGCTGTTCCCGCCTTCGGGCGGCACATAGGATATAACGATCGCTCCGATAACTGAGAAAACCATGCCAACCCAAACCCGAGGAACAATATGTTGTTTGAGAAAGATTCTAGAAAGAAGGGCACCAACGATTGGATATAAGGCCGTAATTGTTAAAGCATAAGCTGGTCCAGCCATTGAAATCCCCAGCAGGTATCCACCATTAGCAATAGGTCCACCCAGCAATGCGGCAACGCAAACCATTAAGCCTGGAAAGGTTTTAAGACTTCGAATGATTTCCTTAAGACGTCCGGCTCCACCGTTATAGAGGAGTAGCCATAGTCCTGCAAAAAAATCATTCATACAGGCAGCAACCAGCGGGATAGCAAATAGGGCATATTTCCCAGCGCCATCCCCCATTAAAGGGATAAGGCCCAGAGCCAGACCTAAGAGCACACTATTCAAACCCCAAGTGCAGCCACTAAAAAGACCCGTCAACACACCTTTTTTGGCAAAATCGGCATTTAGTTTTTCCTTCATCATAATGGCTTTTTGATTCACTGATGTGCTCATTTAGGCTAAGCTCCCTCCTTATTAATGGAATATCAGAAAAGCATATATCCTTCCGATATCCCATAGATATTTAAACCTATTTTTAAAAATACTCTAATATAGTTCTGCTGATAATTTCATCCTGTACTTCTTTGCAGAGTTCTACGAAGTAAGCACTATAACCAGCCACGCGAATGATTAGGTCCCGATATTTTTCAGGTTCAATTTGGGCTTTCTTCAAAACTTCATTATCGACATAACTGAACTGCATCTGACCATTTCCGAGGATAGAGGCTGTTCTGAGCAAGGTGATCAGACCATTTTCTCCTTCTGGAGTTTCCAGAAGGCCGCGTAACAGTTTGAAGTTGTGTACCATACCAATATTCATAGCTTCATTATCAAGTTTGCTAACGGATTTAATGATGGCAGTGGGTCCCAACTTATCGGCACCTTGTGTAGGGCTGATTCCATCAGAAAGTGGTGTCCAGTCAAGGCGACCATTGGCTGACGCTCCGGTAATTTCCCCAATGGGTGTATTGTTGGAAATAGAGAGGGTACCATGGCTGAAATGTGAATACAACATTTTTTGGGAGTGGTGAACCCTTTCAGTCCAGGACACGAGATCTGCAGCAATTTCATCAGCATAGTCATCATCATTTCCATATTTTGGTGCATTCAGGCAATCAGTGCGCAGTGTTTCATAGCCTTCAAAATTCGCAGCCAGAGCATCTCGAACTTGTTTCAGTGTATATTTCTTGTCATCAAAAACCAGCTTTTTAATGGCAGCCATAGAGTCAGCATAGGTTCCGAGGCCTGAGAAGATAAGACCGGGCCCGTAATTAATAAGGGCTCCTCCGCTTGTAACATCGGTACCTTTTTCCATACAACCTTCTACCAACAGGGACGTAAGGGGTTTAGGAGCATGCTCTCTGTGCACTCGCTGGCTGACAAGAGTTCCGATGGCAGACATGCGGATAATATGCTTAATTTGCTTTTTGCAGACAGCGTCAAATTCTTCATAGGTTTTGATGTTATCAAGGTCTCCGGTGTCCAGGCCTTGCATTGTTTTATGCCACTTCATGATACCTCGATTGAGAACAAATTCAATGGCAATGGGCCACTGGGTGTAACCGGTGGAGGTCCACTGATAGATTCTGCCGGACTTTTGAGTTTCAACGCAGCCCATCAGGCAGTAATCTCGTGCATCTTCAATGGAAAAGCCCTTAATCAGCATCATCTTAATGTGATTATCATCAAAGTGACAGGCTGGGAATCCAAGCCCCGCTTTAACAACATCGACAATCTTCTTCAGATATTGTTGAGGTGATTTATTGTGTATCCGACAAGCAAGTGCTGGTTGATACATCTTGGTAAAACGAACGGCATCCATGATCAGATAAGTCAGATCATTGGTTGCATCGCCACCGGTTCTCTTCTGTCCGCCAATGGTTAGATTGATAAACGGCTGATAGCCTGCGAAATACTTTGCCCCAAGTTCACTGGAAAGCCACATAACTTCAGAGCATTTAATGATAAAACTACTTACCAGTTCAAAGGCTTCTAATTTGTTTATTCGTCCAGCTTCCATGTCAGCCTTAAACATAGGATAAAGGTATTGATCCAAGCGACCGAGAGAAATCCCCGTCTGGTTTTCTTCTACCACAAACAAGGATTGCAGTGTCCAGACGGATTGGAGTGCTTCCTGGAAGGTGCGAGGCGGATTAGCCGGTACAGAAGTCAGAATCTCAGAAATCATGTAAAGTTCTTTCTGTCGGACTGAGTCATGCTCTCTGTCAGCCAGCTCTCTTGCATAGTCAGAAAGCCGTTTGGCGTAAGCTAAAATACCATCACAAGTCTCAATCTCCGCTTTGTAGAAATATATCTTATCTAAGTCATCTGGGTTTTCCCTGGACAATTGGCTTAATCTATCGACGGCCTCCTGCCTTACACCCTTTATTCCTTTTGTAACCAGGATTACATCATACCCCGGGGCTGTATCGCCACCGCCATTAACCTGATGGTAAGAAAGATCGCTGACAAAGGATTCTCCTGAAAATGACCATACCCCAGCTTCTTCATATTGCGTCTGACAAATCTCATCAACACTTCTGCCTTCCCAGTAGGGAAAGATCTCATCCCGCAAAATCCCCTTGTCTTCCTCACTAATTTGAAAGGGATCCTGTGCTCTAGTTGACATGGTATCTAATTCATCCCGCAGCCATCTCCAGGCGATATCCGGAGATACAGCACCAGCTCTTGGTTTACCGCAAGGATTTCCCACAATTAACTCATCGTTTTGAATTACCAGGGGAGCAGTCTCACAGGCTTTTCTAAAGCACTTGGCCCGCAGAAGAATTTTAGGTAAGCCGATATTTTCTTTGGCCACTTGGGTAAAAGCTCTGGCACGATAAATACTGACACTCGGTTTAACCTTAAGATAAGCTGCCTTCAGTCGTTCCAGTCGGGGTGTCAATCCTGTGATTTCCCCTTCATAGACCGGTGATTTTGCTATAGTCTTTTTTGAAGTACCATTTGCAGACAATTCCTTGGATATTCCCTCAAACAATCTCATAACGGCAGCTGTTTCTTCCGGGGATAAATGTTTGGTGGCATCCGCAAATTTATTTGAAAACTCTTTAATATCCAATTTCCTTTCCTCCTTCGTTTGTTACAAGTAAGATTAGTCAGCTTCTAATGTTTTTTCATTACAGGAGGTCCCTCAATAATCTCCGTACCACTCAAGTTGCTCCATTAGTTTTTCCAGCAACTCTTTCAAATCCTGGGTAGTTTCAATCGAAGGCGGAGCGAAACCCTGAGTTTCCCTTGTTTCCTCAACTTCCCCAACCTCTAAACCATTAGTTATATCCTCTAAACGCCGGACGCCATAGCCGACTTTCCGAATATTTATCAAGTTCATTGGTGTAACATTATCAGAAGTAAAGCCACCGCCTGCTGCACCGCTGCCTAAGGTTAAGGCCGGGAAAAGATTAGTTGTCGCTCCTATGCCCCCTAATGATGCGGGAGTATTCACCAGGACTCTTGAGACTGGTTTTTTTAGGGCAAATTCACGAATCACATTCTCATTCTCGGAGTGAATGACTAAGGTATGTCCCCGACCTTCATTGATTAACAACTCGATGCATTTTTCACAAGAATTCATCCAATCCTTTTCAACGTAAAAGGCTAGAACCGGACATAACTTTTCTCTTGAATATGGATTGGTAGGAGAAACATATTTTTGTTCTGAAATCAAAACTTTAGTATTTTCCGGAACAGATAGACCACTTTTTTGTGCTAGCTCAAGGGCTGATCTCCCGACAATTTCCGGGTTAAGACTGTTATCAGGCCGATAAAAAAACTTGCTGAGCCGAGCAGATTCCTCTTCTGACATGAAGTAAGCACCTTGACTCCTGAGCTCTCGTCTTATTTCTTCGGCGATGCATTCCTCAGCAACAATGGATTGTTCCGAGGCGGAGACAATTCCGTTATCAAAGGTTCTGCTAGCGATAATATCTGCTACGGCCTTTTTTAGGTCAGCCGAACGTTCGATAAAGGCGGGTCCATTACCCGGGCCACCATAGATCGTCGGTTTTCCGGATGTATACGCTGCCTTAACCAGCTTGGGCACACCTGTGATTAGAATAAGAGAAGTGTCTTTGTGGTTCATCAAGGCAACCGTACCGTCTACGGCCAGGGTTCGTAAATATCCTATCGCCCCACTTGGCAATCCACTTTCTTCAGCTGCTCGGATAAGTATGTCAAGTACAGTGGCGATAGTTTTTCGGGCTTTAGGATGAGGAGCAAAAACAATTGCATTACCAGCCTTGATGGCAATTAGTGCTTTGTATATCGTTGTCGATGCGGGGTTGGTCGAAGGAGGCAACGCAATGATCACCCCGACGGGTACACCAATATCTATAGTCTTGTTTTCTTTGTCTTCGCCGATAATACCGACAACTTTCATGTCTCTAATCTTCTTATGGAGAAAATCACTGGCAAAAATATTTTTGACAAACTTGTCCTGCCATTTACCGAACCCTGTTTCTTCATGGGACATATGGGCAAGTTCTTTGGCATATTTAAACGCCGCTTCAGCCATACGTCCGACAATTTGATCGAGTTTTCCCTGGGGAAATGCTGCCAGTACCTTTTGCGCCTCACGAGCATTTTCCACAAGAATTCGAGCCTCTTGAACGGAGAGCAAATCATTGTCAATTCTATTCATATCTTACTCCCCCCTTCTAGTCTGTAAATCTAAGGCTGACAAGTCAATTATTAAAAGTCGATAACGTATTTTGCAACAATCTTTTCTACCTCCGCATGAGGCCTAGCGATGACAAGGGAGCTATAAACATTGCCCACCTTGGAAGCTTCTTTGATGCCGGCATCTACAGCAGCCTTAACTGCTCCCACATCCCCGCGGACCACAACGGAAACTAGGCCTGAAGCCACATTTTCATAACCTACCAATTCCACGTCTGCGGCTTTGCACATGGCATCCGCTGCTTCAAGTACCGACACCAGGCTATATGTTTCTATAAACCCTAAAGCGCCACCTTTTTTGTCCACATGGGCTCCCCTTTCTAAAAATCGTCGTTGGTTATTGCTCATCAATATCATGTTTCGATACTATCTTGCCTACTGTGCTGACCGGACGTGGCATAACATGGGAGGCTGTCAACTCACCAATGGCGGCAGCCGCTGCTGCACCGTTCTCTACAGCAGACTTTACTGCGGCAACATCCCCTTTGATCATGACTGTAACAAGTCCTGAACCCATATTTTCATAGGAAACAAGAACAACATCAGCAGTTTTACACATTACATCCGCTGCTTGAATTGCAGGAACCATACCTCTTGTTTCAATAAGACCCAAGGCGTCTTCTCCGATGTATTTCATTAAAACAACCCCTCTTTTTTTGATTTAAACCATAAGGATTGTCACTTTATTCTTGGATAAATTAATCCCAATTTGTACTTTAATAATATCCCATGTAGAATTTATTTCTTTGAAGAATAAATAGATATAATTAGCATTATTGTATCTTTAAGAATCTAGTTATTGTATTAAATGGATTTTATGGTATTATCGAGACAAATACATACAATAGCCCCAACTACATTGAGAGACTACTCGATTATTGAACTTTAAGTGCTAACAAGCAAAATTCTGCAACGTAAGTACATTGATTTTGTTAGTTTTTTTTGCTAAAGTAAATTAAAAATAAAAAAATCCAAGTTTGCTGACTTGGTGGAGTTACATATGAGAATGGAAGAATTAGTCCAAGAAAAGCTGCGCAGTACTTTTAAGGATGAAAGCATCATATTCGATAAATCCCGATTTGCCGGCGGACTTACCAATTACAACTATTTAATGAATATTAAGGGTATCGAATATATCATTAGGCAACCCGGCGGTATGACGGAACAGTTTATTGATCGCAAAATAGAACGAATCAATAATAGCATTGCCTCAGAGTTCGGGGTTAACTCTGATTGTTTCTATTTTGATGAATCCACTGGAATCAAAATAAGTCTAAATATAAAAAATAGCCAAAACATGGCTCAAGCTAACCCTTGCTCTCCCGAAAACCTCGCTGCCGTTTCGAGTATAATGAGGAAAATCCACTCCTTTCCAAAACACTTTCCAAATCACTTCGATTGGCAATTAGAGCTCTCTAAATATGAACTGATTATCAAACAACTACACGGCAGTTTTTTCTTTGACTACACAACCTTAAAAGAGCAATTAGTAACTATTGTCCAGCAAAACATTAAAAGTACCCTATTAGTTCCCTGTCATAATGACACCGTGCCTGAAAACTTTATTATTGACGATACGGGCAAAACTTATCTAGTAGACTGGGAATATTCAGGAATGAACGATCCTTGTTGGGATGTGGCTGCCTATATTCTTGAATCTAAACTATTCGATGAAGCTATCCAGGATCTAGTTCAGCACTACTTCGGGCGTGCCCTGACGCCTATAGAAGAATTAAAGATTAAAGGCTTTATGATGGCACAAGATTTACTCTGGACAGCTTGGGCTTTAATCAGGCATTACAATGGTGACGACTTTCTAGAATACTGCTGTTTTAGATATGAACGCTTTAGAAAAAACATCAAATTAATAACCAAGTCCCCGCATTGCTCCATTGCCAGTATGGTTGTAGGCTGAGCCATCGGCCTATATCTTGGAGAGCAATATGTCTTCTAGAAACCGGCTGGCGCAGGCCATAGGATGGCCAAGGGATGGAAAAGAACCATAGTTCTGCACTGAACTATGGTTCTTTTCCATCTTGATCTTGAAGACGGCTTTTTTTCTATAGGACATAGCGACTAAACTAGTTGAGCTTTTAGCTTTTCTTGATCCATACTACAATCCAGCCGTTTGATTTCTTCTCCTCGATCTAATACAACGACGGCGGGAACCTTGTCTATATTATATTTTTCAGCAAGTGTCTTCTTGGTTGCCATATCAACTTTAAACAGTTTATAGTTTTCAGCTGTGTCATTAAGCACGCTTTCTAATAAGGTGTTGAATTCCAAGCTTTCATTAACTAAGGCATTAAAAAACAATAATAAGGTCTTTTTATCCGTTTGAAGTATATTGGCATTAAAATCATTCAGTTCTTCGATGTATCGCTCAGCTGCTACGGCTGCAGTCGCACCATCACCTGCTGCAGAGACAACTTGTCTTAAGTATTTTACTCGATTGTCTCCCACTGCATAGATTCCTTCAAGATTAGTTTCCATACGATCATTGGCGGGAATGTATCCACTTTTCTCCATCCTAAGACCACTGTTGTTTAGAAACTGAGTTGAGGGAACCATCCCAACGAAGAAAAAAACACCCTGACAGGTGAGTTGAGATGAACTGCCTGTTTTTAGGTTCTTGATTTTTACTCCTTCTACGTTTCCTTCCCCGAGAACTTCTTCAATGGTTGAATTCCAGATAAACTCCATCTTATCGTTATTAAAGGCTCTTTCAGCACTTACTTTATTACAGTCAAGGATTCCTTCATCATGTAACACAATCACAGTTACTTTACGAGCGAACTTGGTGATGTACATGCCTTCTTCAATAGCCTGGTCACCACTTCCGATGACCACAACATCTTCCCCTTCAAAGAACTCAGCATCACAAGTTGCACAGTAAGCTACACCGCTCCCCCGCAGTGTTTTTTCACCGGGGATATTTAAAATTCTCGGTTGACTTCCACAGGCCAGAATTACTGCTTTCGCACAAAATTCTTTTCCCTTTTTGGTTTTAATTAGTTTATTTTCTTGAGAAAAGTCGACATTGATAACCTCTTCTTTTAGAAACTCAACATTAAACGACTGAGCGTGTTTCTGGAAATCCTTCATAAGATCTGGTCCACTAATTTGCATATATCCAGGATAATTAACTATTTCCCTCGTTGTATCTGCTAAACCGCCAATCGTCCCTTTATTGATGACTAAGGTCTTAAGCTTGGCCCTACTACCATAAATAGCAGCAGAAAGTCCAGCGGGGCCTCCCCCGATAATAATCAAATCATAGCTATTAACCATGGCTTTCACTTCTCTCTTTGGAATTACCAGAATAGTCCCCCTTGTTTGGGGGTCTAACCCCATTACGAACCATTACGCAAGGATTTCCTCAATTTTCTCTTCTACAGTTTCTTCCTCAACCTTACCAGCCAGTTTTCCAAGATACTCGCCCTCGTTGAAAAAGAGGATCTGGGGAACACCCTTTAGTGAAAATCGCTGAAATAGATTCTTGTCTTCTTCAACATCGACATAATAGAACCCAAATTTGCCTTCATATTGAGGTTTCAATCCTTCTAACATTGGCACAACCTCTTTACATACATGACAGTCTTTTTTAGAAAAGATCACCAAACAGGGCTCACAATTATCATAGATAATTTCTTCGAAACGGGTTGAGTTTAATTGTTGCAAAGACATGTCTCCACTCCTAACATTAATTTTTTAGTTTAGGCAATATTTATACATCAGCAGTTTCTACAGTCTCTGATGATATGAACTCGCTTTTCCTTCATTTAAAAAGCAGCTATCAGAGTGCTTCTTTCTGATAGCTGCGCATAGTGCACTTTGTTAAATATCTTCAGAGAAGATCTGATAAATTGGAGCCCCTTCACATTGTGCAGGGTAGCGTAATCCGAGCAATGCTGAAACTGATGGAGCAACATCAACTTGTCGTATAACACGATCTGTTGTAAACCCAGATTTAATACCGGCACCTACAGCTACAAAAATCGGGGAAACTGATGAATCATTGTATCCCTCTGATGTTGATATACCATCACCATGCAATCGACTAAATCCTTCTTCAACTGAGAAGAAAATATCGCCACATTCTGGTCCATTAGCACCAATTAACACAGCATCTTTGTTTCTAAGGCAGATGCCGATAACACGTTTACCCGTCCGCTCATCTCTGTAATTATATAAATCAGAAATCAACTGTTCTTCTAAGTCATATTTGTCCTTTGGATCAACAATCCCGTATTTGTCACGGCCTTTGACATTGATATAAATATAGTTACTGCGGATCTGAACAGCCCTTGTCTTTTCCCAATCGACTTCTCTAATGGAATTTCCATTTTCATCTTTTTTCATGACTGTATAGCCCAAATCTTCCATGACCTTTGTATTGAGACCACCATACTCCCCAATAATCGGAGGTATGTTTTCCCCAACAATGAGACCATGATCACTTACTATTAACACAGTCCACCCTTCATCTAACAAATACATGAATTCGCCCAGATAATCATCGGTCTGTGTATAGAACTTTTCAATAAATCCTTGATATGTTTTTTCATCCGTGTGATCCCAGTTTGGCAGTGTCTTAGCCAGATGCCATAACTGATGACCGGCACAATCAATATTGTGAAGATGCGAAAACACAACATCATAGCCCTTATCTTTGATCAAATGATTCATACTATCAGCTTGCCATTTACAGTAAATTTCCCAAGAAGGTTCAAAAATTTCACGTACCAATTCATCGTTCTCTCCGCCGATTAGGCTGACAGGTGGAACATGTCCAACATTATTAATAATATCTTGATAGAGAGATTTTTGATGCCATAATTGGTCATTAGAAATATCAAGGGCATTACTAATCCAAACTCTAACTTTATTGCCTTTTGGATCAAGTTCTAATATCTTCATAGAACGGCAGCCAGGCTTAGTAACTTCTTTCTTGGTAACGTCATCAATAATACCTGTTACCATTTTACCTCTTTCTAAGGTAACGATCGGAACTTCTGCTTTCTTATTCTTATAAATTGCCACTCGGTCATATTCGCCCGCTTCATTTTTAAGTATTAAGGCAGGGCGTCTCATGACACCACCGGAGGTTATGATCGTAAATTCTTTAGCCCCTTCTGGAGCATTTACCCAACCTGTGGCATCTTTAAGTGGAGAGTTCACGATATCGTAAGCAACCTTACTACCAATAACAACTTCTGTATCTTCATCATCCATAACGTAAGTACGAATTTCGGCACCTTCACGTGCTGAATCGCCCCACCAAAGTTCCATCATTTCATCATCGACATCATCTAAAGTGCCTTCTAAATCGCTGATTACACAACCAACACCTGCTTGTTGTTCCACCCTCGGTGCGTAACGCACTTCTTCAACTTCGGTTGATGCCATGATAACTTTTTCCCAGTCAAGCTGTGCAACACCCATATTAACAGAACCTGGTTGCGTACCATCTACAACACTCAGTTTTTCACTATGAGAGGTTGGAGGCCAAGAACTCCCTGGCCAATGCCAAACGAGTGTATTAAGGCCAGCTTCAGAGGTGATATTCCAGATTTGTTCTGCAGTGCAGTGCCGAGAATCCAAATTATAAACAACTGCATCCAGACTTTCTGGGGATTGTCTCCAAAAACACGTGATGCCATGGGTTCCTGGATAAGCGCCTGTAGCAAGAGTTGTCCAACAAGGTGGGGT
>JADQBO010000130.1 GCA_016278585.1 Desulfosporosinus sp. | reverse complement strand
CCGATCTTATCATCAACCGACTTTTTAACCTCACTACTCAGAGCTTTTAGTTCCTGCTCCAGTACTCCATCTTGACTGGGACGAGGAACTATTCCATTACGGTACTTGACAATCATCGCTAAGCTCCGAGAAATAAAATTTCCAAAGTCATTAGCTAAATCACTGTTTAGTCGTTCAACAACATTATCCTCAGAATACGTACCGTCCGCTCCAACTTGCATCTCACGCAATAAGAAATAACGAATGGCATCTGAGCCATATCTTTGTATCAAAGCGAATGAATCCTGCACATTACCCCGTGATTTAGATATTTTTCCACCGTCTTTCGTCAAATACCAACCATGACCATAGATAACCTTTGGAAGAGGAACATCAATAGCCATAAGAATGATTGGCCAAATAATAGCATGGAAACGCACAATATCTTTTCCCATAATATGCACATCAGCGGGCCAATAGCGTTTATAGTTTTCTCCATCAGGATAACCCAGGGCTGAAATATAATTAATTAAAGCGTCAAGCCATACATATACCACATGTTTTGGGTCGAAAGGTACTTTGATCCCCCACTGAAACGTCGTACGCGAAACACAGAGATCCTCTAAACCGCCTTCAATAAAACGTAACATTTCGTTACGTCGAGAAACAGGTTGGATAAATTCTGGATGCTTTTCGATATACTCTAGCAGGGCCCCCTGATACTTTGAAAGACGGAAAAAGTAGCTTTCCTCCTTGAGCAGTTCTACCTCACGGACACAATCCGCATTAGGACATTTACCATCAATCAATTTGTTTTCCATCCAGAAGGTTTCACAAGGAGTACAATACCAGCCAGAATACTCTGACTTATAGATATCTCCTTGTTCATATAGTTTAGTAAAAACTTGCTGTACAACCTTTTGGTGACGATCTTCTGTTGTTCGAATAAAGTCATCATTAGAAATATCTAGCGCTCTCCATAAATCTTTAAAGCGTTCTACAACACCATCAACGTAAATTTTAGGATCAGTATTTACTGCTTCCGCAGTGCGCACTATTTTCTGAGCATTTTCATCCGTCCCAGTTAAGAAGTGTACTTGATCGCCCAGTAACCTATGATAACGAGCAAGTGCGTCCGCTGCAACTGTTGTATAGGCTGTTCCAATATGTGGGCTCGAATTCGGATAAAAAATTGGGGTGGTTATGTAGTATTTCACGTTACGTCTCCTTCTCGATACTTCTAAACAAATAGTATAGATGTTCATATTTGTCAAGTATATCCTTTATTAATAATTAGTATGTACGAGAGTCTTGGTTTGAAAAAATCTTTTAAAAAATGGGTTGACTTTATATGGAACGATTGGTATCATAAGTCTGTAGTTTCCTGTCGAATGTTGTTGTAAAGGGAGTGGGGGGAAAATGATGAAATCAACTGGAATTGTGAGAAAAGTAGATGAACTTGGTCGTATTGTTTTACCGATAGAGCTTCGCCGAACTTTGGGTATTGACGAAAAAGATGCTCTGGAAATTTATGTGGATCAAGAAAAAATCATTCTCAAAAAGTATGAGCCTGCTTGTGTATTTTGTGGTAATGCAAGCGATATCCAACTTTTTCACGGTAAAAACGTCTGCCGCGAATGTGCTGTTGCTATGGGAGAAACTGTAGCTGAATCGAAAGCCGTATAATTCTAATGCTAATTACATATTAATTACCTTGAATTAGAACGGAATAGAACTTTGAAGGCCCTTGGGGCCTTCTTTTTTATTGTCTGGCCATCCTGCAAGATCCGTGCGAAGACATTGTGTGAAAGAAGGCGTAATCCGTGCGAAAACAGTGTTTTGGTGGGCTACGGGGACACTTGGCCATCCATGGACGTCGCATCTAGGAGGGCTTGGTAGACGTCGGATTTTTTTATGCCATAACGTTTTGCCACTTCTTTCATGGCCTCTTTCTTAGTCAATCCTCGGGCTACTTGTTCTCTGACCTCTAAGCACCATTGTTCCGGGCTGCCTACGGGTTTAATAGGGATGAATGGTGCAATAATAATGCAACATTCCCCTCGGGGTTGGGACTTTTCAAAGGCTTCTTGCAGCTCTAAAATAGTACCTCTATGCACTTGCTGATGTAACTTTGTCAGCTCACGTACAACGGCAGCCGGACGATCCCCAAAGTACTCTGACAGTCCTTTTAGTGTTGCTACCAGTCGATGAGGTGCCTCATAGAATATCTGGGTCTGTTGTAGAGTCGCCAGTTCCTCTAGGATTCGTTTTCTTACTCCAGTAGACGTTGGTAGAAATCCATGGAAAGCAAAATGCTCCGCAGATATTCCAGATAAAACCAAAGCCGTGAGGGCAGCATTCGGTCCAGGTAAGACATCAACCGGAATATTTTCTTTATGACAAAGACGTATAACCTCCGTACCTGGGTCTGAAATTCCAGGTAACCCTGCATCAGAAATAAGTGCAATAGTTTGACCACTTTTAAGTTTTTCCACCAGTTCTAGAGACTTTTTCTTTTCGTTGTGTTCATGATAACTAATCATGTGAGTTTTTATCTGGTAATGTTGTAATAGTTTTCTTGAATGACGAGTATCTTCCGCTGCAATCAAGTCCACATCTCGCAACGTATCCAATACTCGTAAGGTAATATCCCCTAAGTTTCCAATGGGTGTCGCACATACATACAATGTACCTTTAGCCAACATATTCCCCATAATTAATTAGTCCTTCCTCAAAAAGCCCATACAGAATAGGCAATCCCCTTCTAACGGTTGGCCAAAATGAAGGTGACAAACATGAAAGCCTTCGTGATATAAACGGACAAGATTATCATGGGCAACTCCTTGAATGTGTTCAGCATTAGCAATTACGCGTTCTGTTTCTTTTTCTGGAAGAGTACACTCCCGCCTTAACTTGATATTTTCATCTTCTAATGCTTGAACATAGGGTTTTAAACGGTTAACTTCTTCTAGTAGGGAGCGCAGTTTCTCTTCCACTTCGGTAAGGGCCTGCGTCAACTGGCTCATACTCTCTCACTCTTTTCTTTGGGCTTTTCCCCTTTCCTATTACGTTGTGGTCTTCCTTCAGGTTTAGAATTGATAACACTTTCTGCACGAGGTTCGTCAGAGACTTGTATTTTAGGCCCTGCCTGAGAATTATGACGTGAACAATGCTCTTTATCCTCAGATTTATAACAACCATTTTCATACTTAAGACAACACATAAGCCGGCCACAAATTCCGGATATTTTGGTTGGGTTTAAGGAGAGTTTTTGATCTTTAGCCATGCGAATTGAAACCGGCTCAAAATCCCCTAAAAAGGAGGTACAACAGAGAATCCGCCCACAAGAACCGACTCCTCCAAGCATTTTAGCCTCATCCCGCACCCCAATCTGACGGAGCTCTATACGAGTCCTGAAGATAGCTGCTAAGTCCTTCACCAGTTCCCTAAAGTCGACCCGCCCTTCTGCCGTGAAAGAGAATATAATTTTATTTCCATCGAATGTATACTCAACATCCACCAATTTCATCGGCAAATGATGTTCCGTAATCTTCTTTAGGCAGATTTGGAAAGCCTCTTTTTCTTTAATTTTATTCTGTTCAACGAATAGTTCGTCAGCCATTGTTGCCTTGCGCATAACCTGCTTCAAGGGTGGCACCACTTCTTCGTCTGCAACTTGACGAGCGGGAATAACCAATTCCCCGAATTCAATACCCCTTGCTGTTTCAACAATAACCTTATCTGATGCAGCAAGTGTAAGGTCTCCAGGGGAGAAATAATAAATTTTCCCGGCGTGTTTAAAGCGAACGCCTACGACCTCAATCACAGCGAGCCCCTCCTTGTTGAAATAATTCTAATGCTAAGACTTCAATCACTAATCTGGGATTAGCTTGTTGTCGTATTACATCGATTGCTTTTCCGATGGCCAAAAACTTATAGGGATAAATCGTCCCTTTTTGTATCCCTTCCTGGGCTTGTACAGCCATTACCTGTAAATAAAGAAGGGCTTGGTGTTTATCAAGTGGGAAAAGAGTAAAAAGCTTAAGGAAATTTCGTTCTTCTACAGCCGTCTCAAAGGTCCCTACCCATTCTTGCAACAGTGTTACACCATGCCTAATAATATCTGTCGCCAAATTCTGGTTCTTCCCACTCAAGCGAAAGGCTAGCGAGGCTTCTTGCTCATCCACCTCTTCTAATTCCTGTACCCAGATTTCTTGAGAAAGATTGGGGAAATATACAAGCTGAGCACGGCTTTGTATAGTCGTTAAAATGCTTTCTGCATTTTTAGCGCATAAAATAATGACAGTTCGCGCTGGTGGTTCTTCAATAACTTTCAAAAGTGAATTTGCTGCTGGTAAGGTCAAGGCATCTGCCTGTTCAATAATAGCAACTTTATAGTTACCCTCGTAATGTTTAAGGTATATCTTTTCTTGCCATGTAAGGATCTGCTCAATTCCGATGGTCGTTTTAAGGGGTTTTAACCATGACACTTCCGGATGATTTCCACTACGGATTTTACGACAAGTAGCACAGTTTTGGCACGGTCCCTCTGACGTAGTATTACCGCAATTTAAAATCTGTGCCAAGCGGAGAGCTACCTCCCGTTGATGAACTGCACTCTCTCCGTGAAACAGTAAGAGATGAGCTAATCGGTTATCACGTGCTGCCTTCTCTAAAAGAGCTAACCTCATCCCTTAACCCTCCTCGACTATCCAAATTGTTTGGCTTTTAAAACCCTCCCACCCTTGCCAGCGGCCCTCTCCAGCATTGAGTAAGGTGTTTAGTACCTCATGAGTGATTTTTTCACCCATCACAACGACAGGAATGCCCGGCGGGTAGGGAGAGATTGTCTCACCAACAATATGGCCTAAACTCTCCTTAAGAGGAATTTCGCGTTTTTTGGCAAAGAAAGCTTCCCGTGGAGAAAGAACTGGGTAAGGTAAGGGTGGCATTAGTTCCCAAGCTCTTTTCTGTTGATTTTTTGCTTTAGTATAACCACTCATAGAAGGTGCAACGTGTACTAAACTTTCTAATCCTTTCGTAAGCCTTCGGATATCCTCTGGCGTATTCCCAATACCTAACATAAACAAAATATTTTCCTCATCCCATAATTCCGGCTCAATTCCAAAACCTTCTCTCAGGTATTCCACACAGCGAGGGGCAGAAACACCCAGTGGGGATGTATTGATAAGAATTTTTGACCAGTCGACTCCATGAATGCCATAACTCCCGACATCCTTTGGAGAAAGAAGACGAAAACTCATCTCAAGGTTTCGATGCAGCTTTTCCACTTCGTCTTTAAGGCACTCCCACCGCCATAAATCCAAAGCAAATTCTCCAGCCCGTTCTAATGAGGAGAGAAACAAGTAGCTTGGGCTTGAGGATTGTAGAAGTTCTAGACTTCGTCTTAAACGAGTGCGAGACACCCTAGGCCCTTGAGCATGCAGCATAGCCGACTGAGTCAAGGCGCTTAATGTTTTATGGCAGCTATTTAAAACAAGATCCGCTCCAAGTTTTAAGGCACTCGTAGGAAATAGGGAGCTAAGATAATGTGAGCCGTGTGCCTGATCAACAAGGATCGGTGTATTAAAACTCAAACTCGTTCTTTCCGCTAATAATCCTTTTAAGTCAAAGGCAGTTCCATAATAACTAGGATATGTGACATGACAAGCAGCTACCTCTTGCCATGAAATCGTTTGTTTCTCTAGATTAAATCCTAACGGAAGGTTAAAATCCGGATGAACTATGGGCATAAGATAATCTGGTTTTAATCCACTTAAAACTAAACCCGACATAACTGAACGATGGGAGCTTCTTTCCACTAGAACATGTTTATTAACCGTATTCTCCAAAGCGAGAAACATCCCTTGATTACCAACCGTTCCTCCATTAATGAGAAAAAAGGTTTCCTCCGCTCCGAAAATCTCAGCTGCTTGTTTTAGCGCCTTAGCAATAATACCATTTGGTGAATGTAGCATATCCAGTCCTGGTAACTCTGTTAAATCAAAACCTAGAAAGTCGGAGCCATTAAAAAACTCCTGTCGACCTTTATGGCCAGGAGTATGGAACGAGCAAAATCCTTGTTTTTGGTAATGGCTCAATCCTTCTCCAAGATCACCCACTGAACAATGAACCTCCATTTTAGCCAACTTGTTAATCTAGAAACTATAGTTAACACATGGTATTCCTTATAGTTTAACATGAATTAGGAAAATTTTCATCCAAAATGGGTAACCTGTAGGGACAATTCATAAATTGTCCCTACTTAATAAAAAATTCCTTTAAGTAAGACCAAAAATTCTTGATATTCCGGAGAACCTTGCTCAGCTGTGAACAGCTCCTGCTGGCAATTTGAACAAAAAAACATGCCCTGTACCCTAAAACCATCATATAGGCCCTCTTTCGGAACCCGCGTACAACGATAACAGACCGGGAAGAGCTTACCCTCGTTGGAAGGGTTTATCCTGCCTTCAGCTTTCTCTTCGACTTCTTTCGTGTTTTGAGTTTGGGTATGAATCATCTTAAGCATTAATATTCCCCCTTAGTAGGAGCAATTCATAAATCGCCCTCCCTCTATTCTTGCCCCTCTCCCGTTGAATTAACCACACTGCTGCTCGACATGCCTGAATGATGAACCGTGACTTGTACATCTAACGATACTGGAAACTCCGGAATCTTATCCTCCCATTGATTCTTTATCGTCTTCCAATACTTAGAATTTCTCTGTTCAATATGACGCCCCATTCCCAAAAAATCCAAACCTAACTCTCGTTGCTTTTTAATCGAACTCTCACATTCCTTCCTAATAACCTTGGCAAAGCTTGTTTCTGCTCCTTTTGTTAATTCAACCCATTCTTCCCCTGAAAGTTGCTTTTTTAGGCCCATCACTTCATCAATCGCAATACTTGCTTTAATCTGATATTGTAACTCTATTTCTCCATTATTGGCGTTTACTTTGTGCTTTGTGCTGGAGTTTAGTACTTGCCCTCCAAACTTTACACTGTTTTCATCATTCTCAAGCTCCATCGTATTAATTAAACGATTTTCCACCTGATTCTCTAACCACATATACCCTTTGGTTTCCTCATCCGTTAAAAAGTCCTCCAATTGGTCTCTACGAAAAACTCCCGCACCATTGATCCGTATCTCTCCTGCCTCATCCTTTCCCTCCGCTTTGTATTCAACACCCTCCCCCGGTTTTACACTCTCCAGTACCGGTAGAATTGGTGCGGTACTTTGTGTGCCTAAAATCGTAAGGTAATGCCCTAACCGTACCGTCGGAAAGCTCGAAAGTTCCGCTCCTCCTTCGATGCTGTTTTTGATAGCTATTGCTGGTATAAGTTCAGAGCGTAAATCTAAATTCAAGATATCTTGAGCCTTCCCTTTCGTTAAAACTAGGTACATTGACCGACGAAATTCAGAAAAACGTTGAGCAAAATCTAAAATATTATTAAAGTCACCAGCTTTTGCAACATCCTCGCTAATGATTATCACCTTTAGGGCACCCATAAAAGGTGTTCGATAGGTGATTTTAGACGTTTTTTCGATCGCTTCCCTTGCGCTCCCAGCCTCTACACTAAAGGTCTGGTCCTCCATCTCTGCACCAGTGGTGCTTCCATTTTTGGGTCTTGCAAATTGAAGAGTTATAAGAAAAGTATCAGGGTTTTCCCCAAGATCAAATCCTACTCCTAATAAAGGGGCCAAATCCTCTACTTCCCGTTTTCCCCAACATCCCGTTAGAGGTAAGAGGGAGGTAATTAAGGTTAAAATAAGTATAATTTTAAGGTTTTTACCACGTTTACGTTTCATTAATACCTTTTCCCTTCTTCCAGCGTGAGATTACCCATAGGGTTGGGATCCAAACGGCCGCATAAGGTAGAATAACGTAATTATCGACTGCTTCAATTTCCATAATTAACGAGGGTCCTCTCATATATCCTAGGGCTATGCCAAAAAATACAACCCCTATGGCAAGTCTCCACTTTAAACCTTTCCAGCCAAAAACGGTTTCCAAGCCCCATGTCGCCAAAAAATAAAAGGCACTGATCTTAATGACTAGGGCCCCAAGCCAAACACCCATAAATAGGGATTCCACTCCGGAAACTGTCCGGCTTACTTCCACCATCTTGCCTAATGTAAGTAAACCATAGACCAAACGTATTGTTTCCGAAGGTCCAAACACTAGAATTTGCATTAAGACTACCAACGTATTTAGAAAACCTACCAAGAAAACTGCCCGCCACACTCCTTTTTTTAATTGGCCAAGCTCTTTTTTATCTTTAGGTAGAAAGGCCATGATTCCGGCTAAGAAGAGTATATATTCCATTATAAAGGGTATTGTTTTAAGCCCTCCCAAAAAAAGAGGTTTCAATCCCTCACTTAAAATAGGTAAAAATTCTCCTTGTTCGATCCTCGGTATGGAGAGACCAATATTCAGAAGGAGTGCCATTACAATTAGAGGAAACGTGACTTCTGAAAAGCGCGCTAAGACTTCAATCCCCGAGCTAACCAAGTAAAAAACGAGTAATAGCCCTCCTAAGTAGAATATCCAGAGGGGGGTTAGCGGCATAATCGAAGTCTCATAGATACTCCCAGCTTGAGCTAACAATAAACCCCCGAAATAACTTGTAATTAGAATATAAAGGACTCCCATAATCCTTCCCATCCATTTTCCTAGAAGTGTTTCAGAAATCTGTATCAAATTCTGACGTGGATACTGTTCCAAAAGCGAGAGCACCATTAAACCGTAGGGTACTCCTAGGGCCAGGCCTGGTAAGACGCTCATCCAACTATCCCGTCCACCGACTCCTGTCACGATTGATGCTATGGGAAGAAACGTTGTACCCATAAGGACTGCTGCCCCTAAGATCATGAATTGATGTGACGAGATTCTTTCCATGGTTACCCTTTCCCTCCTGATTGGGTTCCCATTCGTCGAACACCGGCCCCCTTTTTCCAACGCGAGACTCCCCAAAGAATAGGTATCCAAATGGATATAAACGGCAAGGTTAAATAGTCGTCAACAAGGCCAATTTCCAGAATTAGTGAAGGTCCTCTTACGAACCTAAAGGCAATCCCTAAAAATATGACAGCCATGGCAAGGTTCCATTTTAGTCCCTTCCAGCCAAAGACGGTTTCTAAACCCCAAATTGCTGCGAAAAAGAGAGAGCAGATTTTCATGACAGCCGCTCCAAGCCAAACACCCATAAATAAGGATTCAACCCCAGCGACAGTCCGACTTACATCCACCATTTTCCCTAATACAAGTAGACCATAGACCATCCGAACGGTTTCAAAGGGTCCAAAAACAAGGATTTGCATTAAGACAACCAACGTGTCTAAGCTACCAACCAAGAAAATAGTCCGCCAAACCCCCTTTTTTAATTGACTTAACTCTTCTTTCCCAGAGGGTAGAAAAGCGATAGCTCCCACTAAGAAGAGCATATAGGTCATCACGAAAGGCGTTACTTTAAAGGCCCCCCATAAAATTGGTTTTATACCCTCGCTTAAAATAGGCAAAAGTTCCCCTTGTTCGATTCTCGGTATTGAGAGCCCAATATTCAGAAGTAGTGCAACGACAATAATTGGAAAGATTACCTCGGAAAAACGAGCTAACACTTCAATTCCGGCCTTTATCAGGAAGAAAACGAGTAAAATACCTCCAATATAGAATACCCCGAGAGGGGTTAAAGACATAATTGAAGCCTGATAGATGTCCCCCACTTGGCCCAGCAGCAAACCGCCAAGATAACCCGTAATTAATATATAAAGGAAACCAAGGCTTTTTCCTATCCACTTACCAAATAATATTTCGGAAATTTGCAAAAGATTTTGCTGGGGATACTGTTCCACGAGAGAGAGGATCATTAGGCCATAAGGAATTCCCACTGCAAATCCTGGTAAGACGCTCATCCAACCGTCCCGGCCTCCAGCCCCAGTCACGAGGGATGCTATGGGCAGAAAGGTTGTACCCATAAGTACAGCCGCTCCTAAGGTTAAAAATTGATGTGGTGAAATTCTTTCCATTATTACCTCTTCCCATTTGATCGTGGTTCCTCTGTGTCGATAAGTTGGGGACGACGCTTTAACGCCCACCAAGGAGCCCGTACAAACGTATCCTGTAAAAAGGCCCTAATACGCAGTGGAGCCACCGGGCTGGTGTAGGGCACTCCGAAAGAACGAAGTCTCAGCAAATGGATCGCGAGAGCATAAAGACCCATCGCTACTCCGAAAAAACCCAGAAGACCTGCCAAAATCATTAACGGAAAGCGAATCAACCGAACCGCCAGGCTCAAATCGTAATAAGGAATAGCATAATTGGCTACAGCAGTCAATCCAATGATGATAACCATCAGTGGGCTGACTAAACCAGCATTTACAGCGGCATCGCCGATAATCAGTGCCCCGACAATTCCAATCGTTTGTCCAATCGGTTTTGGCAATCGTAGTCCAGCTTCCTGTAATATTTCTAACACAACCGTCATAGTTAAGGCCTCTAGCAGAGCCGGAAAGGGTACTCCTTGCCGACCAGCGGCTATGCTCATCAGAAGATCTGTCGGGATAATTTCCTGATGAAAGGTTGTCACAGCAATATAGACACTAGGGGTTACCACCGCTACAAATGCTCCTACGTACCTTACAAAACGCGAAAGAATAGCTGTCATAGCCCGTTGGTAGTAGTCTTCATTGACACTTAAAAACTGTGGCAGAGTGGCTGGTACCACAAGTACGATGGGGGTTCCATCGAGTATAATACCTACTTTCCCTTCCAAAAGCTTTCCCGCTAAGACATCTGGTCTCTCCGTATAGGCAATCTGTGGAAAGGGTGAATAGGGGTTATCCTCAATCATTTCCTCGATATATCCAACGTCTATTACACTATCCATCTTGATTTTGCCCAATCTCTGCAGTACTTCAGAGACGATATCTGGACTTGCTAGTTTTTCAATATAAATAACTACAAGATCGGTATTGGATAGAGTACCTAGTTTTAAAGAGATAATCCGTAGGGAGGGGTGTTTAATCTTACGACGTATAAGGGAGGTGTTAATTCGAAGTGTTTCCGTAAAACCCTCATGAGGTCCTTTGACGATGGACTCTGCTATTGGTTCATTAACGCCCCGTTGAGCCCATCCCCTAGCACCAATAACGATAGCTTCTGTCAAGTTGCCGAAGAAAATGACTGAATCACCGGATAAAATACTATTAATAGCTTCATCCATTTTAGATATCTTCTTAACTTCTATGCCAGGCAGCAGACTCTGAATTGTTTTATCGATAACATTGGATAATGTCACTTCAGCTAATTCTGGATGTCCTGAGAAATCCACCATAAGAGGCTTTAAAACAAATTCGTCCAGCAAATTCTTATCGATCAACCCATCTACCACTACTAGCATACAGGGAATACGCTCTTTCCCTTGGAGAACAAACTCTCGGAACACAACATCGCTGCTCTTCGATAAGATTTCCTTCACGGATTGCCCTGATAAAGGCTTTTTCATATCCTCTTCAAAGGAGTACGAGGGAGGCTTTCGTATCTTCCGCTCTCCCTTCGGACGAATGGTAAGTTCTTTAATCATTTTCATCCAACTGCGCATATTGTTCCCCTCCGATCTAGCTTATTTTGTCCCACAACGAGTTGATTATGCGCAAAACCCAACCCCTTACTCCTTAGACCGCATAAGCCATGGGAACTAAATAATTTTTGTATAAAGAAATCGTACTTATAGGCGCCACCTTTATTCGCAGTTAAGGACCCCGAAAGGACCTTCCCGTAAAATAAAAGACAGTTACTCTAATTTTCAAATTAAAGTAACTGTTCCTAAATACCCTTGACTCACTAACTATTAGATTTTTGTTGATACAATCGATCCATAATAACGACAGATATATACATCCAAAAGATGGCTCCGGTTGAAACTATAAGGAACCAACCTTCTTTAATCAAAATCAGATCAAGCTTATACCCAATGTAGTAAACCATATAGTTAAGAATTATAACCATGGCCTTCCACGTGCTTTTAAACTTTAAAAAATAAACTAATATACTTGAAATGGCCAATAAGTTAAAAATAACCCAAGCAATAAAGAATTGGCTACTAATTGGATCATTCAATAGGGTTGAACTGAAATCTAGGTATGTAGTTAACATAAACACCCACGTGAAAAAAACATTATGAAGGGGAAATAATCCTAAATAAATATAACCGTAGTAACTGTTAGGCATTAATTCACGTCTAACCTTAGAGTACATTATTTTGGATATATAAAAGGACAACGTTACTAAAACTAGGGTCATCCATGTTTGATACCAATTATGGGTATAAATCCCTAAAGCTAAAAATAACTCTTCAATAAGTCCATAAATACCCGCAACAAGGAAATACCAATAGTAGTTTAAATTAAGAACAACTACTAAAACTATGGTTGCTGCCACAGAAAACTGAGAAAATAGACTTCCTGCTATAACGTCATGAAATGGATTTTGTAAGTTATGAAGTATTTTTGGATAATATGTATAAGCCTTTAGAAAAACAAGGATTATTGTTTCAAAGTAAAGGGCTATTCCTAATATGGTTAAGTAAAAGGCAAATGTTTGCCCTCGTCGTTTCACCTTACCCATAATATAAACTATTTCAAAAATTATTAAGACCCCCAAAATTAGATACCATATGGTATTAGTCCAAAATGCAGAATTCATAGGTCACTCCCTAAATCTAATCTCTACTCTTAGCATTAAAACAATATTAAGCCTAAAATGCAGGAAGTCTAAACCATAAAGTAATTACTACCCCAGTGAATAAAGAAAGGAGCCACGCCTTTGGCGGATTCTTTTGATGCATTACAAGCAATCCGAATAAAATAACATCAAAGGTCATTGAATAAGTCAAATTCCATCCATTATAATGAGAAAAATGGTTATGTTTTACACCTAAATATTCTAAACCCCAAAAAAGAAAAACCCATAGGGTAATATGAACCACTTTAATTTTAGCTTTCTGGTACGAGGGTAAAAAGATAAGAACGGTGCACGGGTATATTACAAGGGCAACGATTAATTGCGTAAGAGTGCCGGAAATTACTGTTTCCTCGTATCTCCAAAGAGGTTTATCAGAAAAAACAAACCTTGCAATAAAATCACCCGCTATTAGGAATAGTATCGTTGGATAATAGGTCTTCCAATTTTTCCACTCTCCCCATTTATAGCAGTTGACTATGAAAAGACACGCCAAAATCAGAATCATAAATACTCCTTTCAGGTTCACCCTTCCATGGCTCTTCCGCTGTTATCTTATTATTTTCTAGAATCCGCTAGAGTTATACTAGTATCTTTAAATGTGCCCCAGATACTATATAAATACCTATTAGGGCAAAAAAATCAGAACGTCAATGACGTTCTGATAAGATACTAACAAATCTATCTAACCTTCTGCCTTTATTAGCGGAACGATAATATTCACAGAAACTAGCATCCTTTTCCGTAATAACCGGATTTCCAAGTCTGTAAAACCCTCAAGTAGTAGTTAGCTTCCCGGAGCGTATGATCGGTTAATAGAGGAGAAAGCAATGATTTTACCTGACATGCCAAGATTGATTCTGTTCCAGTAGCTTTAAATTCAGCGATCGCTAAGGTTGCCCTGATGTTCTCCTGAGTTAGTCGTTCAAAACTTGCGGCAGCTAATCCTTCTCCTTTTAATTTCTGTTCTAATTGGTCAAAAAGCTGGGCTAAGTCTCTCGCCTTACGACAACGTTCCTTTTCGGATGGGTCTAATAGATGTCGAACAAATTCAGCGTGTTCTCTCATAATCTCGTCCCAAAACACTTTTTGTTCAAATAAATCTACCCGATTATCAACAAACTGATTCTTTTGCAGCCTTTCTAATAGTTTGAGATAAAAAACAGCTTCCTCATAGACATGTTCAAACTGTGACGGAAACAGATTAGTCGTTATGCAACACTGAGTGACTTGCTCTAGCACATGAGCTTTAAACTCCGCGAAAGAGGTTGTTAAGTCCCTGGTTTTTTGATTTAAGGCACAGATATGCATTTCTACTCCCACTGGAATTGTTCCTAAATCTGGTTTTAACTTCAATTCTTCTATTGTTAATGACCTATCGATAGGGATCCCTGTCAAGTCCTGGGTCTTTTGCTCGGCCCGAAGCGTCTTATCGGTCACCAACTCCCTAGATTCTAGTACAGCCATTGACGCCGTACAGTCGCTCAGCATAATGGCTTCCTTCAGTATTTCGTCATATTGGCACTTGAACCGTTCAGCTTGCTGAGCATAAGTAACGTCTTTGGGTAAAAACCCGGCTTGCATAAAAATAGCGTGTTCTTTCATAATCCGGGCAAAAAACAAATGTAGATCCAATGACTCCCGGACGAAATTTCCAATCATCGGCACATTACCCGTTTCAAACACCCCTTTTCTATCGTTTGGCTCATCTTATTCCCACCTTAAACACGATGTTCCTAAAGGAGTAATAAGTTACGTCAATTAAAGGGCGTTTTCTATTTTTGTTTAGATAATTAGTTTCAACACTCTAAATCCCTAGCAACTGTAACACTGATAAAGCCAAAACACCTGGAAATCCTAATAAACCTACAAGAAAGATTGTAAAGAGGTTAATCGGAATATCTAATCCGATGACACTAAGTATTAAGTTAAAAAGCCATAACCCAACAATTCCACCCAATATATGTATTAGAACTTTAAAAAACACTCGAGGTTGTCCTAATGACGAACGAACAATTAACACTAATAAAGTTATAAATAGTCCCAAAAAAACAAAGGTCATGGGAATCCTCCTTTGCCTAATGCATAATACATCTTATGCATATAAGGACAAAGTAGAACCAACTGCTACGAAGCCTTTCTTGGTAAGAAAATAAAAAAGAGAGTAGGCTGACCTACTCTCTTCCCGTGTTAATATCTAGAGATATTAAACTTTATTCTAGTCCCACTTTTGGTCCGCTAAACGTTTGTATGACTCATAACGTATCTTAGCGTATTTTTCAGCACCTTCAAAAAGTTCCTCTGCACTATCCGGGAAAGTATTCAACAGGGAGGAGTAACGTACTTCGCCCATGATAAACTCGCGGAATGATGTACTAGGTTCTTTGGAATCGAGGCTGAATGGATTTTTACCTTGATCAATGAGATCCGGATTGTAGTGATAGAGATGCCAGTAACCAGCGTCTACTGCTTTCTTCTGCTCTTGTACACTCTTGGTCATTCCTGCCTTAAGGCCATGGTTGATACAAGGAGCATAAGCAATGATCAACGAAGGTCCTTTATAAGCCTCAGCCTCTTTAAGAACTTTAATCGTTTGAGCCATATTAGCTCCCAAAGCAATCTGAGCAACATAAACATATCCATAACTCATCGCGATCATGCCTAGATCTTTCTTACGAATCTTCTTACCAGCCGCAGCAAATTTTGCTACAGCTGCTCGTGGAGTAGACTTTGAGGATTGTCCTCCAGTATTGGAGTAAACCTCTGTATCCATAACAAAGATATTTACATCGTCTCCAGATGCTATTACATGGTCTAAGCCGCCAAATCCGATATCATAAGCCCAACCGTCTCCACCGAGAATCCACTGGGATTTTTTGATAAGATGATCTTTCTTTGCAAGGATTTCTGCAAGAACCTCGTTATCCCCTACGGATCCATTTAATCCAGCAAGGATCTTAGCTGCTGCAGCTTTAGATGCATCCGCATCATCCCAACCCGTAAGCCACTCTTGGAATCCTTCCTTTAACTCAGCGCTGATCTCCATCTCGATAGCTTGCTTCATCAGATCCGCTAGCTTTTCACGTTGTTGACGTACTCCCAAGTACATTCCATAGCCAAACTCCGCATTATCTTCGAATAAGGAGTTGGCCCAACTGGGTCCTTTGCCTTCCTGATTCGTGGTATAAGGGACTGCAGGAGCACTGCCACCCCAGATAGAACTACAACCAGTAGCATTGGAAATCATCATTCGATCGCCGTATAGTTGGGTAATAAGCTTAACGTAGGCAGTTTCGCCGCATCCTGGGCAGGCACCGTTGAACTCTAGTAACGGCTCCGCAAACTGGCTGCCTTTGACAGTTGTCACATCAAAAAGCTTGCTCTTATTCTTAAGACTTACTGCAAACTCCCAATTTTCCGTTTGTTGTGCTATTTGTTCAGCTGCTGACTTCATGATCAAGGCCTTATTTTTAGCTGGGCAAACTTCAGCACAGTTTCCACAACCCGTACAATCCAAAGCACTCACTTGCATGCGGAACTGGAGACCCGTTGCTTCTTTACCAAGGGCTTTCTTACCCACGAAGGTTTCAGGAGCAGTTTTCGCCTCTTCCTCATTAATCAAGAACGGACGAATCGATGCGTGTGGACAAACATAAGAACATTGATTACATTGAATACAATTATCGATCTGCCATTCTGGTACGATTACACCAATTCCACGCTTTTCAAAACGAGCGGTTCCTACTGGGAATGTTCCATCTTCACGTCCTAAGAACGTGCTTACCGGAAGGCTATCTCCCTCTAAAGCATTCATCGGGCGAAGAATGTTCTTGATGAACTCTGGTTCTTCAACAGCCGCTGCAGCCTGAGCTTGTGCATTTTCACCCTTTTCCCAAGCAGCCGGCACTTCTACCTTGACAAGGGAAGATACTCCGAGGTCAATCGCCGCGGTATTCATATCGACAATGTTCTGACCTTTTTTACCATAGGTCTTTACAACGGATGCTTTTAAATAATCAACAGCCTCTTGGACAGGAATCACGTTAGCAAGCTTAAAGAAAGCTGCTTGCATGATCATGTTAATACGGCTACCAAGACCTATTTTTCTTGCAATTGATATCGCATCAATGATGTAGAAGTTAGCTTTAGTTTTAGCAAGGGCTTGTTTCATGCTGGCAGGGAGCTTTTCATCCAGTTCTTCAGGAGTCCACTGACAATTTAGGACAAAGTTAGCACCTTGCTTAAGTCCTTTTAAGAGGTCATATTGGTAGACATAGGTTTGGTTGTGGCAAGCGATGTAATTCGTACCTGTCACATAATAAGGAGATTTAATTTGCTTTTTCCCAAAACGCAGGTGAGAAACCGTAATTCCACCTGATTTCTTACTATCATATTG
>JADQBO010000270.1 GCA_016278585.1 Desulfosporosinus sp. | reverse complement strand
CTTCCTTACATAAGCCGCAGGGTTCTTAGCATTGTGCGCTGCCCCAAGGGCATCTCCCAGACATGCTTTTATAAGAAACATCCCGGTTCGGGCAGCAAAGGAATCGTCACTATTCCTATTTCCAACGGTGAGGGAAAACTGGAAGACTACTTCTATATTGAGACTAAAACCGGGCTGATCGCCGAAGCCCAAATGGGCACACTGGAATTTCATACCTGGGGAAGCCGTGTTGACGAGTTAGAAAAGCCTGATCTGATGGTATTTGATCTGGATCCGGATGAAGGAATGGACCTGAGCAGGGTGCGCCAGGGTGTGCGGGATGTGAAAGAAATTCTTGCTGAACTTTCCCTCAAGTCATACCTCAAGACCAGTGGCGGCAAAGGGTATCATGTGGTCGTCCCTTTAAAACCTGCCGCTCTATGGGATCGATTTCACAATTTTGCCAGGCGCGTCGCCGAAGTGATGGAGCAGAAGTGGCCAGACAGCTACACAAGTAATGTGAGAAAGGCCAAGCGTACAGACAAGATTTTCATCGACTGGATTCGCAACGGTAGAGGTGCTACCAGTATTGCCCCCTATTCCCTGAGAGCGAGGAAAGGGGCCGGGGTGTCCATGCCCATCGCGTGGGCTGAACTGGACACGGTGGCTCCTGACGGTGTCAATATGGCGGAGGCCCTCCGGAGGATCGGCGGCAATGATCCTTGGCAAGATTTTTTCCGGAATAATCAGCAGCTTAAATGAATTGCCGGAAAGGGCATGAGCTGTTGTTTGTACCCTTTTACTTGCTAATCTATATTGCGACCATGCTTGTCCTTAATCGGACTGCACTTTCGATTTTAACCCCTATATGTAACAAGATGAGAGGAAATTTTCCTCTCATCTTGTTTTGTTGTGCCTACTCTGGCTAAATCTTTCCCAGATAGGTCTACCTCAGGAGTTGCAGCCTTTGCATTACCCGATTTTTTTATAATCAAAATATGAACTATGAAAAAAGAGGAGTATTTGTGAGATCGCCGAAATTATGAAGGAAGTTGAGAGTATGTAAAATGGAGTGTGTTAGTTTATGATCAATGAAAAAATGAAAAAACTATCGCCATCAATAGATGAATGGCTCAAAGAAGCAAAAACCGACCCGGTGGCTTTACAGGAAGGGATGTTTTTAGTTCATAATGGTGTTGTGCGCCAAACGCCTAAAGCCAAGGTACGCCAAGGAATTGATGACGGTTCAATGGTAACGGGAATGGAATTCGCTTATGATGCAGCAAAGGTTGATACGGCAATTGCTGAAACCTATAAGATGGACGGTATTTTCTATATCAGGGTCTGGCTTAATGAAGGCCATCTTGAAGTTGGTGACGACATAATGTATGTACTGATAGGCGGCGACATCAGACCACATGTTGTTGATGCCCTGCAATTTCTGGTTGAAAAGATTAAGAGCGAATGTGTTACGGAAATTGAACAAAAATAGAATATATAGCATAATAACTTCAACCTTGGGAGAACAAATGATCTCCTGAGGTTTTCTTTTGGGTTGAGTCAAGTTCTGTTTCCCAGGATGGTATAGTTTTTGAAAAATTTGGTGATTGAAGGGAGGAAAAGAGGAGAAGTTTGGCGAAAAAGAAAAGTACGATTCCAAATTTGCCAAAGGGTTGAAGAACTGGCAGATTTAGTTGAAGTCGTTTACGCCATCTTGGACCATAAAGGGGTCTTTTATCGACAGTTGAGGGGTTGAATCAATTTGACAGAAAAGATCAAGCAGAAGGGCAGCCTGGGTAGTATCGCGGAAGATCTCTTTGTCGAGCTGTTCTGTGATACCTTTGGTCCGGATCAAGCCCAGTATCTATATCTTCAGTATCCTGTTACAGATATTTATGGACATAGACGATCAATCGACTTTGCTCTGGAAAGTGAAGACTTAAAAATAGCCATAGAAATAGACGGTGAAACCTATCATAATCCCAATAAGGTTTCCTCCAATAAATATTATGATGACCTTACCAAGCAAAACAGCCTAATCTATCATAACTGGAAAGTTTACCGCTGGGTTTACAATCAGCTGAAACACCACCCTGAAAAGGTTAAGGATGAGTTGCGAATTTTTGTCGGAGAAATACCATCCTTTAGAATGCTGGAAGATTATCTCCCCAAGCAAAAGGGCAAGCTCATTGAACTACGAGAACATCAAGAAGCTGCTTTAGCCAGTCTCCAGACCATGCGTGATCAAGGGGAGAGTATCGCTCTGCTTTATCATGCTACAGGAACCGGGAAAACTGTGACCGCAGTAAGTGATGCCAAACGTCTGGGGAAAAGAACCTTGTTTTTAGCGCACACCAAAGAACTAATAGCCCAGGCTAAAGGCACATTTGATGATCTCTGGGATCAGGCGGAGGCAGGCCTCTATGTTGCTGAAGAAAAGGCTAAAGACGCTTATGTCGTTTGCAGCAGCATTCAGAGCGTTGCCAGAAATCTAGAACAGTTTAAACCGGAGGATTTTGGCTATGTCATCGTCGATGAATGTCATCATGGAACAGCAGATACTTATAGGAAGGTTTTGAGCTATTTCAAACCTGAATTCACTCTGGGGCTTACGGCCACCCCGGATCGAGCAGATGGGGAGAGTATCCTTGAGGACTTTAAAAACGTTGCCCATAAACTTGATTTGCAACAAGCTGTAGAATTAGGAGAACTTGTTCCGATCAGATGTATCAGGGTTAAGACCAATGTAGATCTTTCCACGGTTAGAATTAATGGGATTAAATATTACGCCCAGGACTTAGAAAGTAAGCTCTTTGTGCCGGAAAGAAATAAGCTTATTGCAGAAACCTATTTGAATTATGTTAGGGATAAGAAAACCGTGGTATTCTGTGCTTCCGTACACCACGCTCAGGAGATTTCTGCCTTGTTCAAGGAACAGGGAATTAATTGTGAGGCTGTTTCCGGTTCCTTGAACAAGGCAGAAAGGTCTCGGATTTTAGATCATTATGAAAATGGGGGTATCCAGGTCTTATGTGCCTGTGACCTTTTGAACGAGGGCTGGGACAGTCCTAAAACAGAGGTTTTGTTCATGGCCAGGCCGACCCTTTCCAAGACACTTTATGTTCAGCAACTGGGCCGAGGGATGCGCAAGTGCACAGGTAAAGACTACCTGATGGTCTTTGATTTTATTGATAATGCGGGCTTATTTAACATGCCCTACTCTCTGCACAGGATGTTTAACCTGAAGGAATATAAGGCTGGAGAGTACGTTGTTGCTTCCCAGAAACAATTTGAGCTGGACAGAGATTTAATCGCCAGAGGAGAAAAACCATCTGTTTATCTGGATTTCCCAGTGAATGTTGCGGATTATGAGCTGATTGATCTATTTAACTGGCAGGATGAAGTGAAAGGGATGATATCTCAGCTGGAGTTTGTGAGAATGGTTGATGTGCAAACAGAGACCATTGAACGGTATCTTCGTGAAGGAAAGATAACGCCGGATTTAGAGGTACCCTTCGGGGATAAACGGAGCTTTAAATATTTCAAGGAAGCAACCGTGGAGAGTTATGCTAAGCAGTACGGTTGGGAGTTGATCAATCCTGCCAATATGAAAGATAAATTCATGGACATGGTCAGGACTATGGATATGAGCTTTTCCTATAAGCCTGTACTGCTCAAAGCCATGCTTGAGCATGTGGACGAAAACGGAAGAGTTAGGGTCGAGGACATCGTTAATTACTTCATGGATTTTTATAGGGCTAGAAAAGAGACCGGGCTGGTGGTTGAGAAGAAATCAAGTCTGTATTGTAAAGACGGATATACGAGAAAGGATGTCGAGAGAAATATCTTTAGCAATCCGTTTAAGCGGTTTGAGGATATGCGGTTTATGAGCCGGTGTCGGGATATTGAGTATGTGGAGTTTAATCGGCATGTTTGGAAGAGGCTCGATAGGGGAAAAATGGATTGGATTATTCAACATTGCAATGCTAAATTAGAGAAGTATTATAGTAGAATTTATAATAGTTATGGTTAATCGGAGTATCCAAAATATAGTACTGTGTCTTAATGGATTAGTAGCTGACTTTTATTTTATCGCACTATGCATTTGTTTAGATTTGACGGTCTCTTAAGATTTAAACAAAGGTTAGTTTGAATAGATTGCTATAATTAATGGAGAGAGTTGAGTAACTAACGACGATACTATCTTTATATATTGTGTTCTAACCTTTCGGTCATAAAAGGATTCAGGAGGAGATAAGGGCGCGACACAATAATTGATTCTCTATGAGGAAATAAAACTATACAAGAACCATGATGACAGGTAATTGATGAAGAACTTAGACTGTGTAAAGTAGGGATAAAAATGATAGCTATAGACTTATTTTCAGGCGCTGGAGGTTTGGCAGAGGGATTTACCCGTGAAGGTTTTAAGGTTGCATCTCATGTTGAAAAGGAAAGATGGATGTGTGAGACCTTAAGAACAAGGGCTATATATAATTATCTGTTGAGTGAGGGTGAATTAGGGTTATATTTTGATTACTTGAGAAGTGGAACAACTTATCGCAATATAGATGAAGGCCGCAGGCCATTGTTTCAAGCTAATGAAGGACTTGAAAAACTTATTAATGATTCTGTAATATGCAAAGCATTTGGAAATCCTACAGAAGAACTAGGTACTCATAATATTACTGAGATAATTGCTGATATTGAAAAAGGATTGAGAAACATTGATGCCTCAAAAGTAGATGTGGTAATTGGGGGGCCTCCCTGCCAAGCATTTTCAGTGGTTGCCCGTCATGCACAAAACAAGAATAGAGATGATATTAAGCTTAATTTGTATACGTACTATTTAGAAATATTAAAACATTTTAGTCCAGAGGTATTTGTATTTGAAAACGTCCCAGGAATTTTGAACATGCTGAATGGCGCAATCTTCAGGAAAATATGTGAAGGTTTTGACAGCGCAGGATTCGAACTCATTAGCCCAAGTGATGGCATCATTTCTGACCTAATTTTTAATGCTACAGAATTTGGTGTATGTCAAATGAGACGAAGAGTTATTCTGATCGGCAAAAAGAAAAAAAGAAGAATAGAGAATACTGATATTTCAAAATACTTGAAATCTAGAACTGAGGACCTTACTACTGAAATAGCTATTGCAGATTTACCTCCTATTCAATCAGGAGAAGGCGATGACTTTACTCTTCAAGAGTACCCTGAAATGGATAGGCCACTATCAGCATTTCAAGAACTTATGCGCCGTAATAGCCCTGGTGTTATAAATCATAAAGCAAGGCCGAATATTGAAAGAGACTTGGAGATATATCGTATGGTGATTAAGGAAGAAATTCACAGGTATAATGAACTCCCAGAACGATTGAAGACGCATAAAAATGTTACATCATTTGAAGATCGATTCAAGGTTCATCGTTGGGACAAGGTGCCGCACACCATTATGGCTCATATATCAAAAGATGGACACTACAATATTCACCCCGACATTAATCAATGCCGCTCACTAACAGTAAGAGAAGCTGCAAGAATTCAGAGTTTTCCAGATAACTATAAATTCGAAGGGCCAAGGACAGCGCAATTTATTCAAGTTGGGAATGCGGTGCCCCCATTGATGGCTCAGACAATTGCAGGAGCTGTAAAAGAAATGCTGCAAGGGGGGAACGACAGTGGACAATAATCAATCTTTTCGAAAGTTTGCATCGGACTTTAATCAGCAGGTTTTAATAGCAAAGGAAAATGATTCTTATAGTTTGGAATTTGAAGACTTTTTTACAACAGTGATGCTTGAATACCTCGAGGATATTGGCGAGGTTGAAGATCCTGTAATTTGCTCGTTCAGAGAACGAGGGCTACAAATGAACGGATACAGCATTTCTGACGATTTTGAACGTGTTGACATATATGTGAGTATTTTTATTCAGAATGAAATATCACAAAGTATATCTCGAACGGATATTGATGCTGCTTTAAAGCGAGCAATTCAGCTATATCGTAAAGCAATCAACGACTTATATACTTCATTTGAGAAAGATAATGATACTTATGGATTTGCTACAACAATCCATGAATATAAAAGAGATATTCAAAAAGTCCGTGTCTTAGCATTAACGAATGGCGTTGTTAAACCGATTCAATTTAAGAATATTCTTATTGAAGATGCTGAGATATCCTTTTCAATATGGGATATTGATCGTCTTTATCGGTGTACAATTTCGGGAAAAATGCGCGAGACGATAGAAATTAATTTTGAAGAGAAGTTCGGAAAGTCTATTGAGTGCATTGAGAATAAAGAAAGCAACAAGTATAGTGTATATCTAACAATTTTACCCGGCGAAATATTGGCGCATTTATACGATGAATTTGGGGCACGTTTACTCGAACGTAATGTGCGCTCTTTTTTGCAGGTTAAAGGTCAGGTAAATAAGGGCATTAGAGATACCTTAAAGGATGAACCAGATATGTTTTTAGCCTATAACAATGGTATCTCTGTTACTGCAGAAAGTGTAGAAATTGTTAGGGATGAGAATGAAAAACCTTCTATTCGTATGATTCGTGACATGCAAATAGTTAATGGAGGACAAACAACCGTTTCGATATTGAATGCTCATAAAGACAAGAAAGTCAAAGCAGATCTGAAAAACGTATACGTCCAGATGAAATTATCTGTTATTGCTGAATTAGCCGATCTAGATGAAATTGTACCGAAAATATCTGCTTTCGCTAATACTCAAAATAAGGTCCAAGTGGCGGATTTCTCCGCGAATGACCCGTTCCACCGAAAAGTTGAGGAACTATCTAGAACAATATGGGCACCTGCACAAGGGGGGCTAAAGCCAGTAAATTGGTTCTACGAACGTGCTAGGGGTCAATATTCGGATATGCTATTTAAAGAAACGACAACCTTAAGAAAAAAGCAGTTTAAGGAAAAACATCCTTTGTTCACCAAGACCGATCTAGCTAAATTCGAAAACACATGGGATCAACTTCCTCACCAAGTTAGTGAAGGCGCACAAAAGAACTTTAAGAAATTTACTCTGCGTTTAAACGAGCGTGGAAAAGTGGCGCCAGATGCCAAATATTATGAACATCTTATTGCCAAAGCGATACTATTTAAAAGAACCGAGAAAATAGTCCAGGCACAAAACTATGGTGGCTATAGAGCAAACATTGTGGCCTATTCACTAGCTTTCCTTTCTTATAAGACTTCTCAGCGTGTCGACTTGTCGAGAATATGGAGAGAACAGAATCTAACACAATCACTGGAGAATGAGATTGTCAGGATATCGAAAATTACTCATCAGCACATCGTTAATCCGCCCGGTGGGGCTAACATCGGAGAATGGTGCAAAAATGTTCGTTGCTGGAACCTATGCAAAGAATCGGATTATTCAATCAGCGAGGAGTTAAATAGAGAATTAATTTCTATAGCAAGACCAAATAAAGTAAGTGAAGTGAACAAAGGGATTTATGCAGCCACGGATGTTGAAGGCCAAAAAATTGAAGAAGTGAGGCAGACTAAAGCAGAAATTTGGTTTGCATTATCGAGATGGGCAAAAGAGACAAATAATTTCCAAACTTGGCAGAGAAGTCTATTATTCTCGATAGGGACGATAATTGGAAGAGGGAAGACTCCAACTTATAAACAAGCAAACCAAGCCCTGAAGGTATTAAACGAGGCAAAGGAAAAAGGATTTCAAGAATAAGCTTGGGGGATGAAGTTGTTGAATTGGACAAGCTTTGTGAGGAGTCAACTTAATGAAAGTAATTTTTTAAGTAATCTAAAGATTACCATTCCTTGTGGCGCCAGTAACGAAAGTTTTAATTTTCCACCGATTATTCGATTGAGCATAGATTTAATGAATCATCTCTTTAATGCAGATGAAAGTCACATTGGATTAGTTTTGCCGGAGAAAACACAGACCATGCTCCTATTGGCCATATTTAAGGTGATTAGTGATATTATGTCTGGTGAAGCAGAAAGGACATATGATCCTTCTATGTTTAAAAAAGGGCAGAAACTTAAGTGTGGTAATTGCGTGGTAGAATTTGATCGAGTTGACGAGTGGGAAGGAAATACATTGATTTATATTCGGACGGCCGATACCAAACGAGCAACCAATTGTATTATTGGAATGCCAATGGATATTGCGCCGTTTTTTCAGTTAACTGATACGAAACGTCCTCTTTCAAATGATGTGGTGTTTTCTAAAATGAAAGTGGAGCTTCAAAAGAAAAAAGCAGCTATGTCAGACACTCAGAAGTTGATTTCCACACTAATAGACTATAAAACACATATTAACAATACTGTATTTTATGTTGGTCCAACTGGAAAGGCACGAGACCTACTTTGGGACATGCGAATAGATAATACGGAAGTAAAAGACTCATTGCTAATTGGTCATTCTGATGTGGAGGGAAATGTAGAAATTATAAATAAGGGGCAGTTGTCTGGAAATCCAGAAATAGTGTTGGCTCCGGACTTGTATGCAGTTAGTGAGGCAATAAAGCGAGATATAGATGTAAAACTGCTCTTGGTAGATGTATCTAATCCTAATACTCTCGATAGTCAATTAGATGTTCTTGATGAACTGAGGAAAAAGATGTTTCCGATTGTATGTTTAACAGACACTGTGAATTCTTTCAACCTAGATGTTCTTGAGCAACGCGATTTTGCTATCTGGCGTTGGGATAATGAAAGTATTTCGAGTGATTTATATGAAACGTCAAATGAAGTAATAAATTATAAGACAGAAAACTGTGCGGAACAAAAAATTGAGTATCTTAAATGCAAGAGTGAAGAGGTTACCACTACGCTTTCGATACTTTATAAGCACCGTAGAATGATTGATGACACAACGTCAAACATGTTGGGCATATATGAGAACTTGTTTTCATTAGGATTCATCGCCCTTAGAAGTGTTGTGGAATTAAGAGAAGAAGAACGAAGTAAGATCCTTGAAAGTTTAGTACTAAATAGAATAAAGCTACAGATGGAAAAAAGGTTTATCTCCGCAGAAATGTATAATGATTTTGATAAAGTTATTTTAATCTTCCAAGCTTTTTTTGATAAGAATTTAATTTTTCCCAAGGTTTTAGCATTAAAAGAAAAACTCTTGCTTCAACGATACAAAACCGTATGTATTGTCATAACGGATGGTGCTGATAAAGAATACTATCTCAGTTATTGGAATGAGTATTGCGCCAGAATTAGCAGCCTAGGCCGCATTGTGGTAATGAGGAAAACTGAATACTGTAATCATCAATACGTAAATTGTGAAGTAACTATTGTATGTGGGTGGTTTAATAACTCTTCCATGAAACAAATTCTATATAGCTATAATACGAAGAAATATTTGGTTTTGCTTTATGATTACGAGCAACGTTGGAAAGATCCACATGTAAAATCATGGAACAATATTTTGCGTAAGAGAAGTAAGTGGAAAATTATTGAAAAGGTATTATTACACAAACAAATTGATCTCTCGGAGTTTAGCGCTGATGAACCTACTCAAATCGACCAGACAGATGAATTAGCTGAAGTCGAATTAGTTTTACGTGAAAATCGTTATAGGAAGTACATGTCAAATGGTGGCAATAAAGTAATTGGAGAAGTCGTAGAAGCATTACCAGTTAATTATGTAGGAGGAACTTTTGCTTTTTACAAAACGTCCCATAAATTAGTATCTGTTACGGATATTGTTTTAGAAGGGAAAAATGACATTAAAATGGTGCTTCCTGTTGAACTAAAAATAGGTGATTTTATCGTTATAAGAGAAGCACAACAGGATTTGATAAGAGATTTAGCGGATACAATTCTCAGGAATAGTGGCAAAGCAGATGCTCGGAAGCTTGCGAAAAAATGGCTTGATGTTTTAAATATGGAAAATGTTTTTTCCAGCTTCGAAGAAATCTATCGAAAGCTAAAAGATGCGGGATGTACCAAAAATCAGTTTACGATAAGACAATGGATGAAGAATGAGGATATTATTGCTCCACAAGATAAGAACGACTTGAAATATATCGCAAAAGCAACTGAAGATGCTGTCTTGTTTGAAAAGATGGATGAAGTTTATGAAGCCGGAAAAGAAGTAAAACGAGCTCATATTCAAGCAGGGAAAACACTATCTGGGCTTTTAAAACGTCAAATTGCGGATCGGTTACAAGAGCTGGGCGAGATTGACCCCTATAATATTTGGGAACCGATAACTATGCAACTGGATGAAATAGGAACGGTTAAAGTTTTAAAGGTGATAGATATTGGTACTGTCATGCTGGTGGATTCTGCCACTATTAATCGTCTACTTGATGAGTGATTGGAGGATAATTCCGTGGCAAGAATGATTCCCTCGGTAATATCTCCAGAAGTGAAAAGCACTGCGGAGCGAAGAATATTTGAATGGTTTAGAGATGATTTGGAAACAGAAGGGTGGGTTGTTCTGCATTCCCTTGGCATATCAAATCATAGGACTGTATTGTATGGGGAAATAGATTTCTTGGTTATCGCTCAAAATCTTGGGGTTTTTGCATTGGAAGTAAAAGGGGGAAGAGTACGGAGGGAAAATGGTGTATGGTATTTTAGAGACAAATATAATCAAACAACATCAAGAAGGCGTAGTCCATTTGAACAAGCAAACGAAGGCATTTTCAGTTTGTTTGATTCAATTAAGAAAAGGTGCGGGGTCCATCATGCTTTGAGTAAACTCTTATTTGGCTCAGGGGTAATGTTCCCTGATATATCTTTTCAGGCATATGATTTAGATGGTGAACAATGGCAGGTATTCGATGAATTTGATGGACAAAACGTAAGTGGCTATATAAGAAGATTGGGTGCAAACACAAGGAAAAAGTGGGAAGAAAAATATGGACCTATTCCTGAAGGGAATCTGCCTGATCTGAAAGCAGTTAGGGCATTAGCAAATATTTTACGTGGGAATTTTGATAGGGCTATTTCTTTATCGAAACAAATTAGTAATGCGGAAAAGGAATTAGTTTCTCTGACCGAAGAGCAACTTAAGTGTTTAGATCAAATTGAAGATAATTCAAGGTGCCTAATTCAAGGGCCAGCAGGGACAGGGAAAACTTTACTTGCAATTGAAGAAGTGAAAAGGTCTGTAGCGAAGGGAGAGAAAGTTGCTCTTTTTTGTTTCAACTATATGCTCGGAAATTGGCTGAAATACTATTTTGAATTGATGGATGAAACCTTAAAACCAGCGTTTGTTGGTACGTTTCATTCGTTCCTTTATTCCTGTTTGAATTTTGAGGTGAGGCCTCAAGGTGTTCCATCCACTTCGAAGATGCAGAAGTATTATAGGTATGAGCTACCGTTACTAGCACAAGAGGTTTTACTTAAGCAAGGGATTCTGTTCGACAAAGTTATTATTGATGAAGCTCAAGATTTAATAAATAATGAGTACCTCGATGTCATCGATATTATGTTAAAAGACGGGATATCTCGAGGAAAGTGGAGTTTGTTTGGTGATTTTGAAATGCAGGCTATTTATGATAGCAACAATAACCCAGACGAAATGAAATTACTTTTGGAAGAAAGGGCATTTTTTATAAATTATAAATTAAAGGTGAATTGTAGAAATACAAAACCTATTAGCGACGAAATAAAGTTCATTACAGGATTTGATAACTCGTCCTGTACGGAGATTAGTGGACCTCCAGTTGAGTATTTTACTTATAAAGATAATTGGGAGCAGAAGAGCAAACTGGAGAGACTATTAAAAGAACTGGCTAACGAGAGGGTTAATCCATCAAGTATTACCATATTATCCCCAGTTAAAAAAGAGAATTCTGTCGTCTCCTTACTTGATGCTACAGAAGTAAAAGACTACAGACCTGACATGAGTTTTATTTCGTTCAGCACAATTCAAGCATATAAAGGCCTAGAGAATACTGTGATTATCCTATCGGATATAGAAGGTTTTGATCATAAGAAGTTGATGTATGTTGGTTTGAGCCGTGCGAGAACTGCACTATATATCTTTGAGATGGAACAAGCTGACAAGCAGCGAAAACAGTTGTTAATGAGGTGGATATAATGAAACAAGACACAAGAAGAGAGCAATTACTTGATATCATTAATAGAGAATTTGTAGGGCCAGATCCAATTAATTTACCAGGCTTAATTCAAAATAATGGTGAAGAAATATTACATTCCGATCCGCCAAGAATTAGATATGCTGCAGGGATACTTTTTCCACAGGGTGTCTTACCCAATGTTGCAGAAGAAGCTGATGCAAAAGAGGCTGAAGCATTGGATGTTTCAGATTTACAAGAAGAAGAAACAGTTGAAGAGGGCGAGGAAAAAAGAAGTGGCACTTCTGAACTGATTAGTGAGGCAGAGGAGCTTATCAATTTGTCTAATGCCTATCGACAATCTGCAATCAGCCTTACAGCATCCGTGAGGCTAGAAGATGTAATTTCCGTAAATGTCTCAGTGGGTATGTATACAACGATAACTGAGCAAGATTCTGTTTCTAATAGGAAAAAGAATTTGTATACTCGTAGTTCGTTATGTTGGAATAATAATGGTTCCCCTATAGAACTTCCGTTAGAACATGAGAAAATAAGGAGATATGATATTCTTGACCAAGGGCGTCAGTCCCATTTAAGGTTTTCAGTTACCTATCGATATAAGGATAGAAAAGGTGACAGATTAATATATACATTTACCCTTGAAAACACAAAAAAACTAGGGGACGCAGCAATCAGAGATGAAGATTGCTTTTTTCAAACAAAGTTTAATCTGAATTCGAAGAATGGTTTTATATCACTTCAGGAGAATAAAAGATTAAATATAAATGATGAGGACTTTCAGCAAAATCAACTTTTGTATAGAAATGTTAAGAGATATGCTATCGGGCATGGTTGCGCAGTTGATTGGAAAGAGGAAAACGAGAAGGTTGTAGAAATATCTACTACGGTTTTTCCATCATACGAGATTAAACCCATCGTTCCGAGTAGAATACTGGGAGTTTCTCTTGAAATGTATAAAATGAGTGATTATGGTGATGTCGAGGAGACTATAACTGAATTAGAAACCATGTGTGACAAATATCGCACTTGGATTGATGAGCTAAAGAGCAAGGTCGTGCATCTCGACAACGATAATTATCGGGTTACGGCTGCGCGCCATATTCAAAATTGTTTAGATTGTCACGTTAGAATGGTAGATGGAATTATTCTTTTAAAAACAAATCCAAGAGTTCTCAAAGCATTTCAGTATATGAACAGGGCGATGTTGCTTCAACAATTGCATTATAGCCTACCAATTCAAGAGTGGATAGATAATGGAAATGATGATGTCAAACTTGTTGAGAAGTACGAACGGATGCCGGATGTACATGAACAGGACACTTGGTATGATAGAGAAAATAAAGTATATGGGAAGTGGAGACCTTTTCAGTTAGCATTTATCTTAATGAATCTAAAATCGATGGCAGATCGGTCGTGTAATGAACGAAAGAATGTGGATCTAATATGGTTTCCTACAGGTGGAGGTAAGACTGAGGCATACTTAGGTTTGTCTGCATTTACCATTTTCATTAGAAGATTAAACAATAGTAGCGATTCCGGTACAGCGATATTAATGCGATACACATTAAGGTTGTTAACCTCACAGCAATATGAAAGAGCAGCATCAATGATTTGTGCCTGTGACATTATGAGAAAAGAGAAGCCTACTGAGCTTGGAGAAACTCGAATTTCTATTGGACTGTGGGTGGGTGGAGAAACGACACCTAACAAGATGTCAGATGCTGTGAAGATATATGAAAATCTTTATAACGGTAAAACGGACGAAAATCCATTTATAATTTTGAAATGTCCTTGGTGTGGAGCCCAAATGGGGCTTGTTCATATGAAGAAGAATCGGCGGAAAGTGCCTGGATATCAAAAGAAGGTAGGAAGGAAAAAAGAAATTGTTTTTCAATGTGATAATTTAAAGTGCAACTTTTCAAAAAATGATTTTGCTCTTCCCTTACTTATCGTGGACGAAGCAATATATAATAATCCTCCGACACTGCTCTTGGGAACAGTGGATAAGTTTGCTATGCTCCCATATAGACCCGAAGCACAAAAACTTTTTGGAATTTATGGTAGTGAAAGAAAGATGCCTCCTGATTTGATAATCCAAGACGAACTACACTTGATCTCTGGTCCTCTGGGTTCGATGGTCGGTCATTATGAAACTATGATTCAAGAGTTGTGTATTGAACACCAGAATGGTAATGACATTTCCCCAAAAATTATAGCATCAACAGCAACAATTAGTAGAGCTAAAGAGCAATGTAATGCGCTATATAACTGTGGAAAAGATCGTGTTCTTCAATTTCCACCCTCGGGTCTTGATGCAGGAGACTCGTTTTTTGCAGTTGAAGATAAAGAAAAAGTTGGCAGAAAGTACGTAGGCATCCTTGCACCGGCCTCGTCCTCTTATGCGATGACAACAATTCGACTTTATGCAGCCCTACTTTATGCGGCAAGTGCTATAGATGTTGATGAAGAAGCAAAACGTGATCCTTATTGGACTAATTTGGGGTATTTCAATAGTTTGCGAGAGCTTGGTCAAGCTGCAACGTGGGTGAGCGCCGATATTGATGAATATTTGCATACAATATATAAACGAAGACACGAAGATAAAGCAAAGGAATATCGAGAACGTCGTCGCTATATTTGGCGATATGAAGAGTTAACAAGCCGCATTAGGAGCGATAAGATCCCCATGAGCCTTCAGAATCTTAGTATTGCATATCCATCGGAAAGTGGGACCAAAAGGCCAGTTGATATTTGCCTTGCAACCAATATGATATCAGTTGGTGTTGATGTGTCGAGACTTGGGATGATGACAGTTACCGGCCAGCCCAAGACTACATCAGAATATATCCAAGCTACTAGCAGAGTAGGAAGAAATGATAGTGCTCCGGGTATTATTTTTACGGTCTATAATCCAGGAAAACCAAGAGATAAGTCGTACTACGAGCACTTCAAGTCATACCATTCTAGAATATATTGCCATGTTGAACCAACTAGTGTAACACCTTTTTCTTCTCCTTTGAGAGAAAGGGCCTTACATGCGGTGATAATTGGGTTGATAAGGCTATTGGGTAATGAAGGTACTTACGATAATCCTAAGAAATTTCCTTCCCCGGAAGAACTTGATAGGATTATTAGCATTATTGAGGAACGAGTACAATCAATAGATCCAACAGAAGTGGAAAATACCAGCAATCATATCGAAGAGATACTGAGAAGGTGGGAAGACGAATTACCGCAGAAATACCACGATTTTGGTGCAGGTTCAGCAGTTCCTCTAATGTATCCAGCAGGTAGTATGCGTAATGAAGAGTGGGGCGACCGCGGCATACCAACGCCAACTTCTATGAGAAATGTTGATTCGTCGTGCGAAGTATACGTGCTTAAAAATAGATATTCTGTAGCGGAGGAAGAGTGATTATGGCGTACTCACAGAAACCTATACGGAGAGCTCAGCTAATAAGTCCATGGGGAGTAGGGGCTATAGTACCCTTTCCTGAAGATGAAGCATTGATGATTGCTGGACTGGATATGTGGACATTCGGGAATGATAAAACCGAATTTATTATTAAGGATGAGCGGCTCGAAAAGAGGCTAGGTGTTAAGGAATTGAGGAGGCCACCAGATTTTAGAGATCCTAAGTCTGATAGAAGGAATGCCCTAATAAAAATACCGGCTGTCCGCTTTCCTCGATGGCAGTATTGCCCTTTTTGTGGGACTATGAGTCAATCTAGTTATTATTCTGCCCAAGAAAAATGTGATGGTTATATTTGGCCCCATGGCCGTTCGTGTGCCGGAAAAAAATTCAAGAGAAGGCTTATTCCTGAAAGATTTATTGTAATATGTCCCGATGGACACATTGATGATTTCCCTATAATGAAATGGGTGCATAATAACCACAAAAACACGATGCCGGTTACTGAAAATTGCAGACTTAGAAGAAGCACCGGTGGTACATCGGCATCTTTGTCGGGAGTATTTTATGAGTGCTCATGTGGTGCAAAGCGTAGTATGGCTGGTGCCACTAGGAACGGAGCCTTAGATAAGATCTATAAATGTAAAGGAACGAAGCCGTGGCTGGGCATTGAAGAAGATACCGAATACCCATGTGATCAATCGGTCACAGTTGTACAACGTGGTGGGACTAATGTATGGTTCGCTGATGTTAGGAGTTCAATATATATACCAGTTGACGATGATGAAGCAAGTAGAAGAATAATCAAAATATTGGACGACTATTTTGAAGTTATAAATAATCGGCGTATTAATGGAGAAATTGATAGAAGTTTCGTTGAGTTTATTGCGCATGATAAGCACGTAGACCCTGACAAGCTCTATGATGCAATATTGCGTAGAATTGACAACTTAGAAGACGTAGATGAAATATCGGAAGATATGTCAGAGGAAAAATTTCGGCTAGCAGAATATAATGTTTTTGTAAAAAATAGTGGAGGAGATAAGCAGGGCTTTCATTCTATAAATTACTCCATAAAGAAATATCATCCAGTAATTCAGAAATACTTTAACAGTATTTCTCTAGTTCCGAAACTTAGAGAAATACGTGCATTTGTGGGATTTTCTCGATTGCAACCTAATGACGGCCAGAGCATTAAAGATAAGAAGAACATGTTGCGTCTTGGTGAGGAAGATTGGTTGCCGGCAATTGAAGTGTATGGTGAGGGAATCTTCTTTGAATTAAATAGTGCTGAACTTAAAAAATGGGCATCACGATCTACTGTTGCACAAAGAGCGTTGAAATTGAGTGTTTCTTATAACTCGATGCTTAAAAGAAGAAATGCAGAATCTTGTGAACTCAACGCCAAATATGTTCTTATCCATACATTTGCTCATTTATTGATTAATCAGTTGAGCTATGAATGTGGATATGGAAGTTCTTCAATTCGAGAAAGGATTTATTGTGATAAAGGTGACACGGAAAATGAAATGTACGGAGTATTAATATATACAGCCTCCGGCGATTCTGAAGGTTCTTTGGGCGGTTTGGTAAGGCAAGGTACACCAGATCGAATAGAAGATACCATTATTGGAGCAATACGAAACGCAAAATGGTGCTCGGCAGATCCCATTTGTATTCAATCGATAGGACAAGGGCCCGATAACTGTAACCTAGCAGCTTGTCATAATTGCGCTTTATTACCGGAGACATGTTGTGAAAATGGTAATCGGTTATTGGATCGGGGACTGGTTGTAGGAACACTGGAAAATTCGGATATTGGATATTTTGACATCGATGAAGGTTTGTTGTAAAAGGAAGGGGGATATACTCTATCTTATGGCTCTCCTTACCCTACGTACGTAAAGCCCTTAAAGATTCTAATATACCACAATATAAATTATCCAAAGAAAAGCGTTCTCCCGTTTTAGAGCCTTATAAAGAAATAATCCGTGAGTGGTTAAAACAAGATCAGTTTTAGCTTGGCACTACTAAAACCCACCAGTTTTAGAACATAAGTAAGCGTCAAACCGACTGTATCTTCAAACCACCTCATAGTCATGAGATAATGCC
>JADQBO010000061.1 GCA_016278585.1 Desulfosporosinus sp. | reverse complement strand
AAGGACCGGTTACCTATGCCGACTGCCCGATTCGCCGTTGGAATGATCGCATAAATTGGCCGATTGGCTGTAACACGCCCTGTATCGGGTGCACGGAACCTGGGTATCCTGATTTGATGTCCCCGTTTACCGCTCATTTGCCCGACATACCCTTCCCTGGCGGCACTAAAGTGAACACTGACTCCATTGGGCTAGGGGTTTTAGGATTAACGTCCGTAGCCATTACTGGACATGCCGCAACATCTTTTTACAAGGGTCGTCTTCAAAAGAATTTACTCAGGACCTCTGTCAAGCTTAAAAATCGACCTGCAGTCAAAAAGGTCAAAACCTTTAAGCAGTATTGGCTTAAGAAAAACTTATAGAATTAGGAGTGACTAAACTGGAAAAGAAAACAATCTTTCCTGTGACTCGTATCCACAATCCTATGTTACTAGAAGCTTGGCTTGATGACGGGGAAATTAAAGACGCCTTTATATCGGATACCCTTTATCGGGGGTTTGAACAAATTTTAATTGGGCGCTCCCCTATGGATATGCCTTATTACACTCAACGCATCTGTGGTATTTGTTCATCTGCCCACGCTATTACTGCAGCTCTAGCCGTAGAGCAGGCTTTAGGCATGCAAGTCCCCCCCAATGGGCTGTTAATACGTAATCTGATATTAGCTAGTGATTTTATCCAAAACCATCTTCGTCATATTTATCTGTATACCCTGCCGGATTATTTTCGTGGTCCAGATCTTGCACCCTTTATTCCCCACTCTGAATCAGACTTGCGTTTATCCAGTGCAGAAAATAAAACCATGACTGAACACTATTTTAAGTCTTTAGAAATCTCTCGGGATGCCCATGCTGCCTTCGCAGTTTTCGGAGGTAAGGCTCCTCATGGTCATGGAATTGTCCCCGGTGGTGCTAGTATGGAAGTTGATGCCGATAAAGTAAACCGTTATCGAGGGTATATGATGATGATCCTCAGCTTTATCGACGACGTCGTACTTCCTGATCTTACACTAATTATCCAGCGCTATCCTGAGTACGTTGACCTTGGGAAAGGAATCGGTAACTATCTTTCAGTTGGTGGGTTTCCTAATCCAGAGGGAAGTACACTTTACCCTCAAGGGGTACTTCTTCAGGGAAAAAGGGAAAGCTTTGATGAAAAACACGTGACGGAAGATGTTACAAATGCTTGGTATAAACCCCATGGTCCTCTGCACCCTATGGAAGAGGATACGGTTCCCGACCGAAGTCAAGCTAAAGGATACACTTGGGTTAAATCTCCTCGTTATCGCGGCCAACCCGTAGAAGTCGGTCCGTTGGCACGGGCCGTTATCAATAAGGAAGAGGTTATAGGCCACGGCACTCTCGGTCGGATATGGGCACGTGCCCTTGAGCTGAAAAAAATCGCTAAAACTACCCTGGAATGGCTAAACCGTCTCGAACCCGGAGCGGAAAGCCTGGATCGAAAAAAAGGGCAGGATTCTGGGGTTGGCATTGGACTTCATGAAGCCATGCGTGGAGCCTTAGGACATTGGATATCTGTAGAAAATAATCGTGTCAAGCACTATCAAATTATTACGCCTTCCGCACTAAATTTTGGTGCACGGGATGAAAAAGGAACCAGAAGCGTCGGAGAAACATCCATACTCGGATTAAAAATACAATCCGACGATCTTAAGGAAGCGGGCCGAGTTATTCGTTCCTTCGACCCCTGTTTTTCTTGCAGCGTACATATAATTGATGGAGAAAAAGTACGGGCCCTAAAAATCCAAGTCTAATTTAGAGTTCCTTCATTCCTTAACCGTTAACAACCCACCATTTGACTATCGCAAATTACTCAATCTAATTGTATTAATTAAATGCTAAATGTTTGATATAAGGGTAAGGGTAGAAATATGAAACATCATGTCAAACTTAGAAAACCCCTCGTGAAAGAACTTAAAAAGGGCAACGTGAAAGGAACAATCGTGCAATTCCAGCCGATCTGGGTCAGAATCTTTCATTGGGGATTCGCCATAAGTCTAACTGTCGTAATTTTGACTGGCCTTCATTTGCATAAACCTGCAAGTTTTTTGGCCTTAAATTTCAGTAAGGTTTTAACGGCTCATCTGGTCTTCAACTGGTTTTCAATGGGATTTTTGGCGATACGTATTGCAGATGCTCTTATCCGCCGGGATAATTCATTGGTCCCTAAAATCCAAGATATTAAGCAGTTCCCTCAACTTATGGCCTATTATTTTTTCTTACGTTCCTCTCCCCCGCCAGGTCGAAAATATAATAGTGGGCAACTCTTGATCTATTTCTCATGGTTCCTCCTTTTTCTAGTGGCAAGTCTTCTTGGCCTAGCTTCTTATTGGCAAGGGGAACATCTTGTTTGGGTATGGCGATTGGTAGGAGGTTTTCAAGTCCTTCGCTGGATAAAATTTATTGTCACCATCTATTTTCTTGCGACAATTCCTGTCCATATCTATCTAAGTTTAACCGAAGATATTAGTCGTCTTCAGGCCATGATAACTGGTTACGAACGAAAACCTTCGCCAAACAACCGCTAGTTAAAATTTTCCTCGTATAATATGATACTTTTTACCTCAAGTTTGGGTATAATGGGGGGTAGAGTTTTATACATGAAAGGGACGATTCGCTTTGGCATTACATATTCATTTTGTTGGCATTAAAGGGACCGGAATGAGCGCTTTAGCTCAAATCAGTCCTCAAATTGAAGGAGCTACTATATCTGGGTCTGATGTTGAAGAAAGTTTTTATACAGACAGTGTCTTAAAACGTGCTAATATTCCCGTATTAGGTTTTTCTCCGACCAACGTAGAATGTGCAGATCTAGTAGTCACCTCTGCGGCTTATAACAATCAACATCCTGAAATTGCCCGAGCCCTTGAGCTAAATATCCCAATCTTAAGTTACCCACAATATCTTGGGCGCTTACTTGCCAAAAAACGTGGGATTTGCGTCACTGGAACCCATGGCAAGACTACGACCACTGCCATGATGGGCCTCGTCATACTCCAAGCTGGATTAGATCCAACCATTGTGGTTGGGAGTGATGTCCCTAGCATCGGTGGCAATGCACATACTGGAAAAGGGGAATTTTTCTTAGCAGAATCTTGTGAGTATCGACGCCATTTCCTTAATTATTCTCCAGAACACCTGATTATTACGAACATTGAATTCGACCATCCTGATTATTTTAAAGACCTTGATGATGTCATTTCTGCATTTAAAGAAATAGCACTAAAAGTACCAGCCCACGGTCATATTTATGTCTGGGATGAAGATCCGAACCGGAAATCCCTAGAATCAGTTGCGCCCATCACAACCTTCGGACTCTCTGAATCTGCAGATATCCGGGCAGCGGAAATCTTATTTAAAGACGAGAAGAGTTCTATGAAAATCCTGCTTAAAGGGCAATATGTAGGGGATCTAGATCTCCATATCCCAGGAAGACATAACATTGTAAATGCCTTGGCAACCATTGCTTTATGTCATCAAATCGGCATCCCTATTAACGAAATCTTATCCAGCCTAAGCCAATTCAATGGGACTAAACGTCGTTTTGAACATATTGGTAGTAACACTAATGGAGCCCTAATTGTTGATGACTATGCCCATCATCCGACCGAAATCCGCACAACTTTAGAAGGCGCTCGCCTTTCTTTCCCTGATCGTCGCATTCGTGCTATTTTTCAACCCCATACCTTTAGCCGAACGGAAAAACTCTTAATTGAGTTCTCACAAGCTTTTCAAGGAGCTGACGAAGTCGTTGTGGCTGACATCTTTGCCTCGGCCCGAGAACTTGAACAATACACCGTTTCAGCCCCTAATTTGGCTGAGATGATCCTTCAGCAAGGTATACAGGCCCGCTACATTGGTACGTTAGATGATATTAAAATGTACCTTAACCAAACTCTCGCGCCCGAAGACCTTGTCCTTACTTTAGGGGCTGGGGATATATATAAAGTTGGTTTGGAAATTATTAGTTAATAGGAAACTTAATACTTTACAAAACTTGGTTATTACTATAGCCGTAGTTGCCTTATACTTTCTGACTTATGTATAAACAAGAGCCTTTCATATACTTCAAAATGAAGTGTACGAAAGGCTCTTAGCGTAAAAATATTACTGGTTCAATTAAAAGGAGCGTCCCCGATATACTTTTACACTTTGTGTTAAAAGGACCGTCTCTGTTACACACATTAAAAGGACCGTCCTTGTTACACATAATACGACATTCAAAGTCGCCGAATCGCTTGTATCCCAAGCGATTCGGCGACTTTTCACCCTTTTTTCTTCTAAAAGTCAGGAATGATTTTTCTCGTTTATTAAAAGGACTGCCCTGTTACGTAGACACACATCCCTATCAACACCTTGTTATACCTTTTGTGTTAAAAGGACCGTCCCCGTTACACACTAATCTTCTTAATGCCTGTTAGAATTTCGTCCCAATTGTGGCAACGTGTTATCCCCGGAGGGAGCTCCTCCTTTTGATTATAACTTGCATTTAACAGAAAGACTGGTACTCCGCATTCAGCTATTAGTTTAGCATTTACATGGTAATCTTCGATAAATGCCTCGATCCCCCATTGTTTAACGAAATCTACCTTACTGCCAAACCCAGTGAAAAGAACATGTTCATGATGAATTTCTCTTAACGCAAACCAACGTACAGTCAGATCCTTTTGTTCAAGGGTTCGTGCTGTGATATAGATCACTTCATGCCCTGCTTGAAGAAGGGTTTCTATTCCTTCCTTTGCACCAGGTATTGGTTCTGGCATCATTAGCAAGCGTTCTACATTAGTTTCAAAAAAGCTGTTCATATCCTCACTTGTAACCTCAAACGTCTCATGCATCTCATAATCGTCAACGACCCTTATATTCTTACCGTAGTGTAGGTTTAACTCCTGTAACCAAACCGGGTAACTATCGGAAACGACCCCATCAATATCTACTCCGATACGCACGTTAATCTAACCTCTCAAGTTTAGGAAGTTCAAGACTTGGAGGCACGTGACGTTTATGTTCACTTTGACGATGCAGAGATTCGATGCGTTCTTTTATTTCAGGAGAAACCTCTTCTCCTATTAGGTAGCGGTCTATTTGGTCATAGGTCATTCCTAGTTCAGATTCATCCGTCTGACCAGGCCAGAGACCCGCAGTTGGTACACGGGTAGCAATTCTCATAGGTAGTCCAAACATTCTCGCCCAGGCGCGCACTTCAGCCTTTGTAAGTGAACTAATTGGTAAGATGTCGACACCGCCATCACCATATTTAGTAAAATATCCGGTATAGCTTTCAGGAGCATTATCGGTTCCCACTACCAAGTAATTTAAAGCATTTGCCACAGAGTAAAGCGTGGACATACGCAAACGAGCCTTTAAATTTCCTTGGCTCATTTTTTCCCCCACTATATTGCACCCTATACTTTCCAAGCCCTTCTTGACTTGCCCCATAACCTGTGTATGGGCACCGCTTAGGTTTACTTCTAAGGTTCTTATTTCGAAACCCTCTGCAATCCATAATGCATCCTCTGCATCCTCTGGATCAGAATGGCTAGGCATAATTACTCCAACACAATTTTCCGGAAATGCCCTGCTGCAGAGTCCTGCAACCACTGCAGAGTCTACCCCCCCAGAAATCCCCACTACTACTCCCTTCGCGTTAGCCTCGGTGACTTTTTCACGCAACCAGTCTATGGTTTGATCCATACGATTTGATAATTCATCATCTGTCCACATTTTTACTCCACCCCTTGTTTTGCTTTAATATCGTTGTGTATTGTTAATAATAATTGTTGCTTTAGTTCGAAGAGATTACTCGATAAATCCACTATATAGCGATGTGGATTTGTTAATCGTTTGACTTCATCCCAGAAAGTATCTAACTCTTTACGAGCATAAGTCTGGACTTCTTTAAGCTTCGGTAAGTCATACACTCGTTCTCCGCCTCTGAACACGGGCACTAAAAGTTCTCTGGTCCGGAAATTGGTTAATGTTTTCTTTTTCCACGTCTGAATGGGATCGAAGATCGTTAGGGGTTTACCCTCTTCAAAAACTTCATTATCTAGGGCAATGAGATCAGCCATGGCCTTTCCAGCCCGATCATAAAAACGCACGACTTTTTTAATCCCAGGATTAGTGATCTTGACTATATTCTCCGAGACCTTCAATCGAGGGTAAAACGTTCCCTGATCTCCCTGTGCAGCCAGTTTATAGACTCCCCCTAAAGAAGGGCTATCCTTGGATGTAATTAGATTCGTTCCAACGCCCCAAGCGTCAATGGCTGCTCCTTGGGCACGAATGGCAAAGATGGTTTCCTCATCTAAATCATTCGAGGCTACAATAATGGCAGTCTTAAGGCCAGCTTCATCCAGCATACGACGAGCTTCCTTAGACAAATACGTTAAATCCCCACTGTCCAAACGAATTCCTACAAAATGATGCCCTTCCGCTTCTAACTCTAAGCCTACTTTAATCGCGTTAGGGACCCCTGATTTAAGAACATTATAGGTATCTACGAGCAATAAACAGCGATCAGGAAACGTATGGGCGTATGCTCGGAACGCTTCTAATTCTGTTGGAAAGCATTGAATCCAGCTGTGTGCTTGGGTACCTGAAACGGGAATACCGAAGCGCTTTCCTGCTAAGACATTGGACGTAGATTGACATCCTCCAATAAATGCTGCTCGTGCACCTAAGATCCCCGCATCTGGTCCTTGAGCTCTTCTCAATCCAAACTCCATAACTGAGCCCCCATCTGCAGCAGTAACCACCCGAGATGCTTTAGTTGCAATCAGAGTCTCAAAATTTACTAAGTTAAGAATTGCGGTCTCTAGAAGCTGAGTTTCGAAGATGCGCCCTTTTATTCGGATCAGTGGTTCATACGGAAAGACTAGAGTCCCTTCTGGAATCGCGTCAATGTCTCCCGTGAAGCGGAAGTTACTTAGTTCTTCAAGAAATTCCTCGCTAAATTGGTTTAGACTTCTCAAATATACTAAATCGTCTTCTTGAAAGGTGAGATTTTCAATGTATTCAACGACTTGTTCAAGCCCTGCAGCCAGAGCATATCCCCCTTTAAATGGTAACGACCGAAAGAAAACATCGAAAACGGCTTCCTTATTTTGATATCCATTAACTAAATAACCTTGCATCATGGTTAATTGATAAAGATCTGTTAGCATTGTTCGATTTTCCATTGACTATGCCTCGTTTCATACTCTCACTGCTAAGTCCATTTTTAATGGTTATATCTATAGGATGCAATATCTTGATTAAAATCATGCGTGAGAATTTCGACCTCTATGCAAGATTTTCCTGCTTTACGTCTAAAATAAAAAACCTAAAGGGTTTACTTTAGGTTTTTTACGGAGTATTCTGTCGAATTTCTCCGACTTAATGTGGAAGGTTATCCACAGGTTAAGTATGATTATCCACCATCTATCCCAAGCTTATCCACCTTGAAATACGACTCGCTGGGACTTTATCCACAGGTTTATCCACACTGTACACAGCCTTTTTCTGATTCTGTTGAAAACCAAGGTTATAAACCCCTTTGATGGTGTGTAGTACAAACTTTTCTGGAACCCTATACGGGTATCCACACCCACACGAATCTTAGGTTATGCTTTTTTACACTCAATCTCTTAATGTCGATATTTAAGCTAATTTCTTTCGACATAATTCTTTCCAAGACCCGAGTTTATATTATTGTAACTTTACCAAAGCAAGTCTTCTAATGCTTTGCGACTAACCTTAATTCCTTCAGCAACAGTTTCCGGAGAGGGACCTCCAGTAATCTTTCGAGCCTGAACACAATATTCAATTCCAATAGACCTAAACAGGTCGTCTTCAAAAATCGGAGAGAGTTCCTGATAGTCACTTAAACTTAAGTCTTCTAATCCTACCCCTTTTTTGCTGCACTGTAAGACTATGCGTCCAACAAGCTCATGGGCTTCACGGAAGGGAACTCCTTTCTTAGCCATATAATCTGCTAGATCGGTTGCATTAGTAAACCCGCCTTTTGCTCCCAAGGCCATGTTATCCTTATGAACCTGCATGGTTCTTAGCATGGGTTCTACCACTAACAAGCATTTTTGAATCGTATCCACTGCATCAAAGACTGGTTCTTTATCCTCTTGCATATCTTTGTTGTAAGCAAGTGGAAGCCCTTTCATAACGGTTAAGAGGGCCATTAAATCACCATACACGCGCCCAGTTTTTCCCCTTACTAATTCAGCTACATCCGGATTTTTCTTTTGAGGCATGATACTAGACCCTGTCGAATATCCGTCATCCATCGAGATAAACTGAAACTCTCCACTAGACCATATAACAAGTTCCTCGCACAGTCGGCTCAGGTGCATCATAAGGATGGAAGCGCTTGATAAAAACTCTAGGGCAAAATCTCGATCACTTACTCCGTCTAGGCTGTTTAAAGTTACTCCCTCTAATCCCAGTTCCACGGCTACTTGCTCGCGATCAAGGGGGAACGTTGTCCCAGCCATAGCCCCACTACCAAGTGGAGATATATTTAATCGTTTTCGTGTATCTTTAAGTCGACCGAGATCCCTTAAAAACATTTGCACGTAGGCCATTAGATGATGGGCAAGGGTAATTGGCTGAGCCTTCTGCAAATGTGTATATCCAGGCATCCATGTCTCAAGATGCTCCTCTGATAACTTTAGGAGCGTTTGAATCAACTGATCGATTAAGGCCTTTGTTTGGTCAATTTCACGCTTCAAAAAAAGTCTTAGGTCCAAGGCGACCTGGTCATTTCGACTGCGTCCAGTATGTAATTTTTTCCCCACAGCTCCAATTCGCTCAGTTAAAAGTTTCTCGATATTCATGTGAATATCTTCCGCACCAATCTCAAATTCTACGGTTCCACCTTGAATATCTTCCAGGATTCCAGCTAGTCCTTCAATCAATTGGTTTGCTTCCGTATTAGAGATAACTCCGGTGCTCCCGAGCATCCTAGCATGAGCTATACTCCCTTGTATATCTTCCTTGTAAAGGCGTTGATCAAAACGAATTGAGGAATGAAAATCCTCCACCAACCCCTCTGTACTTTTTTCAAAACGTCCGCCCCAAAGCTTCACGTTACATCTCCCTTTCATCTATTCATCAGTGATTATTAGCATATCCTATTTCTTATACGGGTTATTCTGCCCATTTACTTCTCGAAGGAGCATCAATCTGCATGCACCAAAGTCAATGTGGTCCCTTCGAAATAACTGCTCATAGATCAAGAAAGTTCGAACCTACCTTCGGCAGCCTTACCTTACAGTAATCGTATGAACAAAATTCCATTCATTAGTGGTGCAGCTGGCGCAGAGGGTCCAGCTAGTTTAGAAAGTTTGGTTATACAAAGTAGCTTAATATAAAGAAAGCGCCGGGTTCCGGCGCTACTCTTTACTCTATTTACGCAACCCTGATTCCTTCTCCATCAAAGCTCTTACTTTAAGCGGCAACCCGAAAAGATTAATAAATCCTCCGGCATCCTTTTGATCATACACACCATCCTCACCGAAGGTTGCATACGCTTCATTATAGAGCGAATAGGGGGATTTCACACCTGCTAAGGTACAACTTCCTTTGTATAATTTCACCCGAACTGTTCCAGTTGTGGTTTTTTGGGTTACATTAACGAAGGCATCTAAGGCCTCGCGCAGTGGGGAATACCAAACTCCGTCATAAACAATTTCGGCATATTTTAAAGCAATTTGTTCTTTATAATGAAGCGTCAAACGGTCAAGGGTGAGCCGTTCCAAAGCTTGGTGAGCCTTATAAAGAATCGTTCCGCCTGGAGTCTCATAGACACCCCGGGATTTCATCCCTACAAGCCGGTTTTCAACCATATCAACGATTCCAACTCCATTTTTCCCACCCAGTTCGTTGAGGGTTTCCAATAAAGCTACCGGAGCGATTTTCTGACCATTCAAGGATGTTGGCACCCCTTGTTCAAACCCAAGTTCGAGGTAAGTTGCCTCATCGGGTGCATCCTCTGGAGAAACGCCCAGTAAGTAGAGCTCCCGTGTGGGTTCATTCCAGGGATCTTCCAGGTCCCCTCCCTCATGACTTAAATGCCAAAGGTTGCGGTCCATACTATAGGGACGATCCTTGGTTACAGGAACAGGAATCCCACGCGCTTGGGCATAGTCTATGCAGTCTTCACGGGACTTAAGGTCCCAAATCCGCCAAGGTGCAATAATCTCTAAGTCTGGATTAAGTGCTTTGACACTTAGTTCAAATCGAACTTGGTCATTCCCTTTACCCGTTGCTCCATGAGCAATCGCCACTGCGCCTTCCTGCTCCGCAATTTCCACTAAACGACGGGCAATCAACGGACGGGCAAACGAGGTCCCTAAAAGATAATCTCCTTCATACACTGCCCCGGCCTTTAAGGTCGGGAAAACAAATTGGGTGAGAAATTCCTCTCTTAGATCTTCGATATACAGTTTGCTCGCACCACTTTTGATCGCCTTTTCCTGAAGAGGTGCCAGCTCTTCCCCTTGTCCAAGATCTGCTGCCATTGCAATTACTTCATACCCATAAGTTTCTTTAAGCCAGGGAATAATAATGGAGGTATCTAACCCACCAGAATACGCCAAAACAACCTTTTTCATATCCGATCTCCTCTTTTCAAAGTAAATGTCCAAGTATTTGTGTATAGTATACTACTATCTATTTTAATTTACACTATCGGCAACAAGGAGGACAACTATGGGTTACATTACTAATGCCATAACTGCCTTTTGAGCGTGCAGACGGTTCTCTGCCTCATCGAAAACGACGGACTGAGCTCCTTCAATCACATCCTCCGTAATCTCCTCTCCACGATGAGCAGGAAGACAATGCAGGACAATGGCAGATTGATTCGCTAGTTTCAATGCGTTTGAATTAATCTGATACCCTTTAAAAGCAGCCATACGCTCTTTAGCCTCTGCTTCTTGACCCATACTTGCCCAAACATCCGTGTAAAGCACATCGGCACCTTTAACCGCCTCTAAGGGGTCATCCACTACTTCTACTAAGCCACCATTAGCTTTGGCATCAGCTTGAGCCATGGAGACAATCAAGGGATCCGGTTTATAACCCGGAGGAGAAGCAATAACAACATGTAATCCCATCTTAGCGCCGCCAAACATCAGAGAATGAGCCATATTGTTTCCATCTCCCACGTAGGCAAGCTTTAAACCTTCTAAACGTCCTTTATGCTCCTGAATAGTCATAAGGTCTGCTAGAACCTGACAAGGATGAAGCTGGTCAGTGAGTCCATTAATAATCGGAATTGTAGAAAACTCGGCCAATTCTAGGACTTCTTGATGACTAAAGGTTCGAATCATGATTCCGTCAACCATCCGCGAAAGAACTCGGGCCGTATCAGAAATAGGCTCTCCTCTACCCAATTGGATATCCCGTCCGCTAAGAAAAAGTGCATGCCCCCCAAGTTGATACATCCCTACCTCAAAAGAAACGCGAGTTCGGGTAGAAGACTTTGTAAAAATCATTCCCAGGGTCTTTCCCTGAAGAATCGGATGAGGGCGTCCAGCTTTTTGTCCTGCTTTAAGTTCTCTAGCTACATCTATGATGCAGTTTAATTCATCTTGACTGAAGTCATGAAGGGAAATAAAATCCCGTCCTTTAAATAGGGATTTATCGATTGTTTTCATTTTACCCACTCCTTTAATATGAATTATTATACATGCCAATGCATAATAATTCAATAGTAAAAATTCCTTTTCCCTTTACTTAATTCTAAATACTTGACCACTCTTTGATAATTTTAATTTATAATAACTATAATTTGAGGCAGGGTAATAAACTCTTACCGCGAAGACCAATAAGTAAGGGTTTATCTTATCGCGAAACTTCCACTTTGGTTACTTAATTTTAATCACGACTTTTACAGTATACTGCACTATGCACTTCATTTAAACTCTTATTTCTAAAGGTTTTAATCCTTACCCCGTAATCAAATTATTAGGAGGTAATGCACATGACTTGGTCCGAACGTATGCAATCTGCATGGAAAACATTTAAACGAGGAGCCCTTCCCTTATATGGGTGGTCGCTTATTCTTATTGGAGTTATCGTTGTCCTGATTGTTGCCATCGCTATAGGAGTCATCGATCAATTACGCTGGACCTTTCCTAATATTCACAATTTCGGAGGAGCGAATTCTTATTCTCCAGGAATGCCGGTCCCCGGGATGCCCCCTACTCCAGGTATGCCCCCTTTTATGGATCCATTTACCGCTTCGAGTCAAGATCTCTTTTCCTACTTCGGTGGCATGGATTTTTCTAACCTTCTATCCGTGATTGGAAGTATTGCGGGCTCTCTTTTCCTAATCATTTTGGTCGTTTGGTTGATTGGATCCGCTTTTTATGCCGGAATATTTAACCTAACCTCTAAGGCCTATCGTGAGAACGTAGGTTTTAAAGATTTTCGCTTTACAGGCTTTGCACGTGTCCTTGGCTGGCAAGCTTTGCTCTTTATGATTCAGTTAATCCTCTTTCTTATGGGACTGATGGGTGCCTTTGCCTTGAGGAACTCTGGAGGTGTCCTCTTGTTTTTCTTAACTGTCTATGCTCTCTTTATTGTAGCTATCGGATTATATACTTTACCCTGGCTTTCCTCGTCTGCCATTTATCTTTTAATTCACCGGGAAGTAGGCTTCCGGGATGCGCTTATTGGTAGTTGGCGGTTTTTCCAAAGACATATGGGTGCCCTTTGGGCATTTCTAGGGACTGTGCTATTAATAGAGATCGCCCTTGAAATCCTTACAAGACTTTCCTCAGGGCTTGCAGGATTACTCATCTTGGTGGTTAGCCCTTTTATCGCAGTTTTAGGAATTGTTTGGGTACTCACCCTTGAAGATGAAACTTCACCCGGCTCTGATTCAGCAGCCGTTAATACTTCTTTTAGCTCTGAACAAACCATAAACTTACAAAAGCCAGCGCCTCTACCCCCTTCTCCTGAAGATAAACCTTCCTATTGTCCCTCTTGCGGAAAATCAACGACTGGCATGGCGTATTGCCCTCAATGCGGTACAAAACTCTAAGGCTGATTAATTACCATCAAAAACACAAGCGTCCTCAATCCACTTTAATCGTGAAATGAGGACGCTTGTGTTTTGATGGTTTTGAGCACTTAGGTTTTTGGAGCCTAAGTTTTCAACACAGCCCTTTTTCTTTTATTCATGACCCAGGTTACTTATAACTCTAAATACTCCTGTAACGAGAGCACTTGGGGAGTAGTCTGACTTCGTATCTCTTGGAACGCCCGAACAACCGCTTTAGCGGTATCCATAGATGAAAAACAGGGCACTCCATGTTCAGCCGCTAGTCTCCTAAGCAAATAGCCAGTCCTCTCCGGTGACCCTTTGGTAGGAGTACTGAGAATGAAGGCGAATTCCCGTTGCCGAACGGTTTCTTTAAGGGCCTCACTGGATTCACTCACCTCTTCGACCTCTACCCCGCACAGGGCTAGAGCCTTGGCTGTATCACCCGTTCCCTTGACTCCAAACCCTAACTGGGAAAGCTGACGAGCCAGTGTAATAGCTTCTGGGCGATCTTTTTCTGCCACTGATACTAAAATGTTCCCATCCTTCGGGAGTGGAATACGAGACGCTGCAAAAGCCTTCGCCAAAGCGTGTCCAAATTGTGTATCCATCCCTAAAACTTCACCGGTCGATTTCATTTCAGGTCCTAAGGAGGTTTCGACCTTAGTCAATTTTTCGAAGGAAAAAACAGGTGCCTTAACTACAACGAAGGGTACTTCAGGAGCTAGCCCCTGAGCATAGCCCATATCCTTCAAGGTTTTACCTAAAGAAACTTGAACTGCTAAGTTTACTAAAGGGATCCCCGTGACTTTAGAAAGAATGGGTATCGTTCGGCTTGCTCGAGGGTTTACCTCTAAAACATACACTTTGCCTCGTACGACAACAAATTGAATATTAATAAGTCCTCTTATACCGATCCCTTCTGCTAGACGACAGGTGAAATCCTGGATTTGTAGGATTTCAGAATGGGTTAAACTCTGAGGTGGATAAACTGCCAAACTATCCCCTGAATGGACTCCTGCACGTTCGATATGCTCCATGATACCTGCTATCACAGTTGTCTCTCCATCTGAGACTGCATCAATTTCTACTTCTTTCCCATCTAAATATCTATCGACCAAAATGGGATGTTCTGGGGATAGGTGAATGGCCTGCCTTAAATAATCTACCAGTTCATTAAGGGTTTCCACCACTTGCATGGCACGCCCTCCGATCACATAAGAAGGACGTACGATCAATGGGAATTCAAGTTCCTCTGCAATTTTTTGAGCCTGTTTAACCGAAGTAACGCTTCGCCCTTCAGATTGAGGAATTCCCAAACGACTTAATAGCTCAGCAAACCGTTCCCGGTCCTCAGCCATATCAATTGCATCGACCGGGGTTCCTAAAACTCGAACTCCTGCCTGATTCAGTCGGCCAGCTAAATTTATAGCTGTCTGTCCTCCAAACTGAACTAATACTCCATCCGGCTTTTCTTTATGTAACACATGAAGCACATCTTCTATGGTCAAGGGCTCAAAGTACAGTTTATCTGCGATATCAAAATCTGTGGATACCGTTTCTGGATTATTATTGATCATAATCGCCTCTACACCCGCTTCTTGCAAAGCTGAAAGTGCGTGTACGGAACAATAATCAAACTCAATTCCCTGTCCAATGCGAATAGGCCCTGAACCTAAGACGACAACTTTAGGATCATTACTTACCTTCCCCTCATCCTCTTCCTCATAACTTGAGTAGTAATAAGGGGTTGCCGAAGCAAACTCTGCTGCACAGGTATCAACCGTCTTATAAACCGGGATAATCCCTGAGTCAATTCGTATGTCACGAACCGTTTCTTCCGAGCGACCCGTAAGTTTAGCAATGGCTAAATCAGAGAACCCTAGAACTTTCGCTAAGCGCAATAAATCGGTGGTTAATGGCTCATTTTGTAACCGCTGTTCAAGTAAAACGAGCTCTTTGATTTTATACAAATAGAAAGGATCAATCTGGGTAAGCATTTGAACCTCAAGTATGGTCCAATCTCGACGAAACGCTTCGGGGATCGCAAAAAAGCGTTCATGATCGGCTGAAGTGAGTTTGTCTTCAATTTCCATCTCTGTCCAGCCCCCGGAAGCCTTAATCCGAAGACCTACAGTGCCAACTTCCAAAGAACGGGTCGCTTTTAATAGAGCGGCTTCCAAGGTCCGCTCCATCGCCATCACCTCTCCCGTCGCTTTCATTTGCGTTCCCAGGCGATGATCTGCGGCTGGAAATTTATCGAAAGGCCACCTAGGGAACTTGACAACCACGTAGTCAAGGGCTGGTTCAAAACAAGCACTGGTATGCCCAGTGACTGGATTTGTCAATTCTGGCAGGGTAAATCCTACGGACAAAAGAGCCGCCATTTTAGCAATCGGATATCCAGTGGCTTTTGAAGCCAGTGCACTTGAGCGACTGACCCGAGGATTTACTTCAATCACAACATACTCTCGATTTGCTGTATTCAAGGCAAATTGAACATTACATCCACCATTAACTCCTAAGGCTCGAATAATCTTCAACGATGAGGCCCTCAGCATCTGATATTCAACATCGCTTAAGGTTTGGGATGGAGCAACCACGATACTATCCCCAGTATGTATACCTACCGGATCAATATTTTCCATGTTGCAAATTGTAATACAGTTATCCGCCGCGTCTCGCATAACCTCATACTCAATTTCTTTCCAGCCGGCCACACTCCGCTCCACAAGGCATTGTCCAATCGGGCTGGCTTGCAGCCCTCCCTGTAAAATATCCTCTAATTGTTTAGCATTTTTGACAATCCCTCCGCCTGTCCCTCCAAGGGTATAAGCCGGGCGTACAATCAGCGGAAACCCCTGCCTTTTAGCGAACTCCGCCCCCTCGTCTAAGCTCGTTACAATCACACTTTCAGCCACGGGTTCTCCAAGGGAAACCATTGTTTCCTTAAATGCATCACGATCTTCCGCTTTGTAAATCGTTTCGGAATTACAGCCAATAAGGTCCACGTCATAACGTTTTAAAAGCCCGCCTCGCTCTAATTCCATCGCTAGATTAAGACCCGTTTGCCCACCCAATGTTGGCAGTAGCGCATCAGGGCGTTCTTTGCTAATAATCCGTTCTAAAACTTCAGGCAGCAGGGGTTCAATGTAGGTGATATCTGCTGTTTGCACATCCGTCATAATCGTTGCTGGATTACTGTTAATTAGGACCACTTCCAACCCCACTTCACGTAGAGCTCTACACGCTTGGGTCCCGGCATAATCAAATTCTGCGGCTTGCCCAATCACTATCGGCCCAGACCCAATCACAAGGACCTTCTTCCACGCCGGATTAAGAGGCATCACAAGCCCTCCATTCCTGCATTAACTGCGCAAACTCATCAAATAGATAAAGTGATTCACTAGGTCCCGGACCCGCCTCCGGATGGTATTGAACTGAGAAAACAGGCAACTCCCGATGTTTAACCCCTTCCACGCTTTGATCATTAAGGTTACGATGGGTTACATAAAGAGGGGTTTGCTCTAGACTTTCTTCTGAGATGGCATACCCATGATTTTGTGAAGTAATGGTCACTCGTTGGGATTCCAGATCTTGAACGGGTTGATTACCTCCCCGATGCCCAAACTTCATTTTGTACGTATCCCCCCCTAAAGCGAGGGACAAAAGTTGATGTCCTAGGCAAATCCCGAAGATAGGGCGTTTACCCATTAACCCTCGGATCGTTTCTATCCCTACTGTGACCTCCTTAGGGTCTCCCGGCCCATTGGACAAAAAGACTCCATCTGGTTGAAGGTCTAAGATCTGCTCTGTGGGGGTAGTATGTGGAACAACCGTCAGACGAAACCCATTCTCCTGCATCGCCTGCAAAATATTTCTCTTGATCCCGAAATCCATGACCACTACATGAAAAGATTCTTTCTGGGTTTGGGCAGCAGGCAAAGTGTAAAAATTCGGTGTACTAACTTTAGCTACAACATCGGTTGGAACAGGCCATGCTTTCAAGCGAGGGACCCATTCGTTTAAACCTTCTATTTCGGTGGTAATTACCCCACGTAATACTCCATATTCCCGAATAATTCGCGTTAAGGCACGCGTATCAATCCCCTTAATTCCTACAACTCCGGATTGTGCCAACGTCCTAGAAAGGTTTTTCTCCATCTGCCAATGACTAGGATTACGCGCAGCCTCTTTTACAATAAACCCCTGGACCTGGGGCTTCTCCGATTGGTCATCTACTCTGTTGATTCCGTAATTCCCAATAAGCGGATATGTCATACATACCATTTGTCCGGCATATGAGGGATCGGTCAAAACCTCTTGATAGCCAGTCATCCCCGTATTAAAAACGACTTCTCCAAAGGCCTCTCCCGTTGCCCCAAAAGACTCCCCTAATAAAGTTTTCCCAGTCTCAAGTATGAGTGCTGCTTTCATTTCATTCCATCCCTCCTGAGAGACAAATCATAAGCCGTGAATTTGACTTCCCTGAACCCCACTACCTTTTAGGTATTAACTACGAGCCCCTCAAAGGATTGATTGGTAAGTTTCCGGTCTTCACTTCTGGCCTCAGACTTGCCTCCCACCCTCCTACCTCAACTTCCTGTCTCCGCCTCCAACTTGCGGCCTATGCTTTTACTAAAGGAATTACTTCCAAATCTTCGCTAAGATTTCATCTAAAATCGTTAAGGCTTTATCCATTTCCGGTTTTTCCACAATAATCGGGGGAAGAAAACGCAAAATCTTTCCGCCAACACAGTTAATCAAAAGTCCGTTTTGTAAACAAGCCTCCACTATCTCAGGACCTAATT
>JADQBO010000177.1 GCA_016278585.1 Desulfosporosinus sp. | reverse complement strand
CTGCCCGCCTATATCAGGGTTTATCTTACTGATTGGAGCTGCGAAAGTTGAGTTAGTTATAAAAGAATCTTTTAAAAGGAGGGAATTTATATGATGGGTTGGGGTAATATGATGGGTGGATGGGGGTACGGTGGTTTTGGAGGCGGCTATGGGATGATGGGGATAGGCACGCACCTTATCTTAGGGATTGGGATTATTCTACTTGGTATCTATCTTTTCCGTCGCAGTGGCTCTAGGGTTCATCCAGGTACAGTGTCAGGTAATAACCGGGCAATGGACATTCTGAGTGAACGGTATGCACGAGGTGAAATAGATTCCCATGAGTATCGAAGTCGAAAGCAGGATCTAGAGAGCTATGATCTATTAAAAGGAAAACATCTGTAACCTATTTCCGGATTAGTGTAATAAAGGCAGTGTCTCTAGAGTGACACTGCCTTTTGACATATTTCTCAAAAAATATTGCAGCGTTACATCCCCTACTTAAGAATGCAGCTTTCTAATGAATAATCGTACCCCAGGGTTACATATAGAAATGGGAAAGGTAAAATATACATGAAAAGATTTGAAAAGATAATTGTCGTAGGTGTTTTGCTCTTAAGTGTTATTGCAACTGGAATTATGACGCTCTCAAAAACAGAGGACCAAAAAAAAAACCTTGTTATTATAGTTAACAATAAAGTGGAGAAGGAAATTACGTTGAACAAGCTTAATGAGAGCAAGACCTATGAATTCAATTTTGGCGAAAATATTGGCTATATTGAAGTTAATAATGGAAGAGTGAGAATGGTCGAAATGGAAAAGAAAATTTGTCCTAAATCTATTTGCTCTGACACAGGGTGGATAGAGGCTGCATACCAATCTATCGTATGCCTCCCTAACCAAATTATTGTCAGAATAGAAAGGGCTAAAGATGATGACGGGATTTTATAGTCCCGCAAAACTTGACTCCTGAATTTATTAGTACGCTATTAAAGTAATGAATGAAACAATGCGGAATACCCTAATATTTGGCCGAGTACTTGAGAAATCACTCTTATTGACGATTTCGCTTTAGTTTCTACTAAGGGAGCATAGCGTCTTAGTCTTTTATTTGTATTAACGCATCATTTGATGTTCTCCTGAGCCATATGAAGTGTCGGGGTTACTTTTCATGGGCATCGAGATAGATTCTGAAGAATTACTGCTTTTATGTTGGCTGCTAGGCATAGTGTATCCTGAGGATGTTGAATCATTTACTTTGTCGGGTAGGCTTTGATTTGATCCTCCTGAATTGGAGGAATCATTTGAATGAGTACTCTCACCGGTCATCGAATTTTCCATCGAGTCGGGCATCTCCTCCTGCATCCTTCTTTGGTGAGAAATAACCATGCTTTCTGTCGGGAAAAGTGTGGTTAAGGTTGTATTTGCCTCAGCCAACATATGAAGGGCGTCCTTAGGAGTAGAACCACTTTCAGTTACAGTCAAGCCCTTTTCCTGAATCCGCTTGTAAATCTGATACTGATTCACACTCATTCCAAGACTTTGGGCCGCTTTACGGGCAGCTTGATCTGTCCTAATAACCATCATGTTCGCAGAAATGTTTTCTTTAAGCATATGGCGCTCTATAGATTCTCGGAGTTTGGTTTGATCAATAACATCTACTGGTTGGTCTTCGATGGGTATAACACTAGTTAGAATCAGAGTATTTGCTTGATTAAAGACTCCTTGTTCATTCGCTCTATCAATAATCAGGCCTACAGCAGTATATATGTCCATTCCTTGAAGTTCTAAGTTCGAAGGTGACTCCGGAGTTTCATCAATTGCCTTTAGAACTTTTGCATTATGGTCAATTAATAATTCCATACTAGAATCCGTATCCAGTACAACAGCTGCTACAGCATTATTAGCTCCTGAAACTAAGTTAAAGACACTTAGAGACAATGCGAGTAGTAGAATTGCAGCGATTGAACCAAATTTGAGAAGTCTCTGACTTAAAGGTTTATGAACAGGTAGCTCGATATTAAGAACCTGCCCTAGGGTAGGAATGGCCTTAGGCGTTTTAATTTCTACATAGTCACCGCTTTCAGTATAAAGAATGGTGACTTTTTTTGATATCTTCATGACAATGCCAGTCGTTTTTTTCATTAAGGCTAACACCTCTCTTTGACTATAGAATCTACCTGTGTAAACCCTTTTAAAGACACAAATTCTGGGTCTGATAGGATTAAAGCTGTCGCGATTAGATATTTCCTGCCTCTTTCTAGAACTTTTCGCTTAACGCCTGTTAAGAGTTCTAACTCTTTGAGAGGTAAAAGCTTAGTTTTAGCTAGTTGTATTAATAAATTTGGGTGCTCACAAAGTTCTTGGGCGACTCTCCAGAGAGTAGCCTTACTGTCTCTATGCTTCGGGGAAACTTCCACTAAGTCTTCCAATTTAATTCCATATTCGGCTAGAACTGTCGTATAGATTTTTACAGTTTCGGCAAAATTACTTTTTTGTACTTCCTCTTTATAGTGTTTAAACGATGATGCTGACTCATAGTCATAGGGATTATCTTCGTCAGTCTCCGATGGAGTAAGAGAGAGTACTTGATGTTTAGACTCTTTACGAAAGAAATCTATCAACCTTCTATTAATAACTGTTCTGGAAAAGCTGTAGAAAGACGCTCCCTGGTCAGGTTTGTAACTATCTATAGCTTCATTGAAAGCAACTAGAGCAATGCTTAACTCCTCATCATGTCCCCAAGTTAGATAGCGTTTACAGAGTTCGGAGCTAACTTTTACAATAAACGGTTTGTGATTTTGTATAAATTCCTCTCTAATTAGTATGTTTCCTTTTTTCGCTAGTAGTAAAGTTTGCTGAATCGTTCGTTCTGGCACTTCAACCCCTCCACTTAATAGATTATTTTCGTAGACGTTTCGGTAGTTTTAGGGGGTACCAATGAAAAAAGTTGATGGAAATTCCCTGCTTACCCCTGTTTAGGATAAAAGAAGGCTCAGACCGTTATTAAGGGTCTGAGCCTATTAGACATCTCGCTAAGTTTAAAAAGCCAGTCAAGCTTGCTTAAAATGACTAAAATACCCGTATGGCGCAACATATACAGATTTTCAGTAAGTTTCACCCAACTAGCTCAAGGTATCATTTTCGTGTGAACTTCCTATGAAAGACCTATGAATTTCTTGTGAATTAATAAACTCGGTCTGGCTCTCCTTCTTATAAGATTCACAACTTATTCACAGCATAATCGTAATACCCCGTTTCCAGAATGTTTAAGTAAGGACCGTTAGCATATTAAAAGCGTCTGAGAAGAGAATCCTTCCAAACTTATGCTACATAATAAATCACACTTTTAGGGATAATAGGTAGAAAGTACTGGCTAAAAGAGACGTGGTCTTAGGTTCTGTGTGAAATTTGACTTATGGGGCGGGGCATCTCACCGGAAAGGAATGTATAGGATAATGTTCAAAGGAAGAAGAATAATTGTGGGGCTTATTATCGTTGTTGCTTTACTGAGCATACCCTTCTTCTATAATTTATGGAAATCTAACAAGGGGCCTGTCATAAATTTAGATACTCCAGCTATCCGGCAACTAGAGGTTAAGGAGTGTATCGAGTCCACGGAATTCATGAAGGCTAATCACATGAAACTTCTGTACCAATGGAGAGAAGAAGGCGTGCGTGAGGGGAAAACAGAGTATATAAATAGTAAAGGGAAAGCATACAAACTAAGCTTTCAAACGTGCTTGAATTGTCATTATAACCCAGGAGTGAAAACATCGGAGCAATTTTGTGTTTCTTGCCATAATTACACTGCTGTAAAACCTAATTGTTGGGAGTGTCATTTGCTTCCCGACCCTCATCCTGAATGAGTTTTGTTTAGTTTCTCTTTGTTATTCTTTCTTGGATTTCATGACGATTTCTTATTTTAAGCGCTCATTATGAAGATGGGATGTAGTGAAACTTTAAGTTTTGTTACATCCCATCTTCATGAGAAATTCATAACTTTTTCATGAGAAAATCGTATCCCGAAGTTACACTTAGGACATGCAAGATTAGTAAAGCAGTAAGATGAAGATTAAATTAGGGGGTATATATAATGAAGAAATTCAGCAAAAAATTTACGGCAATCTTAGGAACCGCTGCATTGGCAGTTGGACTTGTGGCTTTACCAGCTGTTGCTGGAACGACCCAGCAACAAGGGAACGGGTGGGTCGCTCAAATGCAAGGATTTATGCAACAAACGTTTTCACAGGAGCAACATCAAGAGTTAATGAATTCGCAGGAGATGCAAAACCTTCATAATTCCCAGGAGATGCGGAATGCAATGCAATCGGGCGATGTTAAGATAATGCAAGATCTCATGAATTCAGACCCAAATGTTAAGGCCCAAATGGGTCAAGATAACCTTGATAAAATGAACCAATTTATGAGTAGTTCAGGTGCAAATATGATGACCAACGGAAGGGGTTCCGCTAATTCAGGAAGTATGATGATGAATGGAAGTGGAAGTAATCTAATGAATTTCTAGACAGGTTCGATACTTGTCAAGGCTGTCGATGTGGCTGGTTACAGAACTATCAACCATCCATAATATTTCACCCAACATAGTGAATTTTAGTATAAGTATGTGAAAAACAAGTTTTGAAGTCTTACTTAAAAAAAGCTAAATACAACAAAAGAGGAGGAAATTAGGTGTCAAGATTCTATACCAATAAATTCATAGCATCGCTGGCAATTACCGCACTTGCACTGACTGGGGGATTAAATCCTGTGGTTGCTATGGCGAGCGATGTCCAAATAAAATCAACGTACAATGTTCAGTCTACTCAAAGCTTAGTGAATGCGCTTACTCGTCTTGGTGGGTATAACCGGTATGGCACCGCAGTTCAGATCGCGGACTATGGGTGGCAGTCCGCCGGCACAGCAGTTCTAGCACCGTCCGGTGATCTGAACATGGTGGACGCCCTTGCCTCGTCAAGTCTTGCTAAAGCAGTCGATGGACCAATACTCCTTGCAGACAAAGATTCTGTACCTTCTGACACAATGAGAAAATTAAAGAGGCTAGGAGTTAAAAAGGTATATATGGTAAGTGGGACAGCGGTCATTTCGGCTAAAGTAGAGAGTGATCTTAGTGCAGCGGGTATTCAAACGGTACGGCTAGGGGGTTATGATCGGTACGAAACGGCTGTAAATATCGCAAAGGAAATTCAAGCAATAAAACCGTTTCAAGAAATTGTGGTAACGAACGCATTTGCAAATGTAGATGCAATTTCTATAGCTCCGATTGCTGCGGCGAAAGGTATGCCCGTTCTACTCATTGATAAGGATTCCGTACCAACAGTTGTGTCAGATTTCATTAACTCGACAGGTATCAACAAAACCTATGTCATAGGTGGAACGGCGGTTGTATCAGACTCTGTAAAGAATGCACTTCCCAATGCTTTGAGGCTCGGCGGTAATGATCGTTTTGATACTAACACAGAAGTGTTAAAGGAATTTAATAACCTAATTGCTGGGGGCAAAATGTTCTTTGCAAATGGGAATGATACTAGCCTTATCGATTCTCTGGCAGGGGCTCCTATGGTGGCCAAATTGAGAGGCGCTATTGTACTAGCGAATAAAGATTCTATTCCAGACGGTACTAAAGGTTTTATTCAGACAAACATAGCACTTAAAAATCCAGGAATTTTAGGAGGAACAGCTGTATTATCAGATTCGACGATTCAAAGCTTAGGATATAACCAACCCAGGCAGTTAAATAATCTGGATGGGGCCGTGGAATTAAATACTCCTAACACAACATTCGAAGATAAAACAGTCAACGGAAATATTCTTGTCAATGCAGATGGATTAACACTGAAAAATGTGGTTGTTAAGGGTACGATTTTTATTGATCCAGGTAAGGACGGCTCTGCCACACTTGACAGTGTGCAAGCGGACAGAATTGTCGTCCTATCGGGTGCAGAACTTAGCATTTACTTGAGGGAAACTACATCCGATAGTCTGGTCGTGTCAAGTTCCTCAAACGTCCGCGTAGTTGCAGAAACAGGAACAACTTTGGGATCTACAATAGTTCAATCAAATGCTAATGTAGAATCACAAAACGGAGCGGATATTGGACCATTGGCTGCGCATTCTCTAGGAGAAACACCTATTAATGTACAAATCCAAGGAACATTCTCTAACGAAGTTTCCCTTAGTGGGAGCGTAAAACTAACGGCCGCAGAGGGCACGATGGTTCCAACAGTAAAGGTGGCCAAGGCGACGGCTCCCGATTCAATTCAGTTAGCGGGTAACTTTCCTAGCGTATTAATTGATGATAACTCCTCAATTACCGTCTTATCAGGTAAAATTGAAAAATTAGAAACAAAGGGAATATCTGAAATCGTCGTTAAAAGTGGTGCGGAAATCTCTGGATTGAGTTCTGGTACTGGCGGTATCAAAGTAAGTGGCGGCGGAACTATCGATGGAAAAACAACGACAGATACCCCCACAGACTTAGGCGATATCCCATCTACGCCAGTTGTAGATCGCGATAGAGATAGAGATAGAGATAGAGATAGAGATGTCATTCAAAAGACAGAGCAACCCGTTATCTCAGGAAAGGTCAAAGCAGGAGACACTACGATTTCAGGAACGTCTGAGGCTGGGGCCACAATAAGTGTCAAGAGAAGCGGAACTGAAATTGGGACAGTGATAGCAGATGGAACCACAGGTGCCTACACGATAACATTAAGCGATGGAGCAATCTTGGTCGAAGCTGATGCCCTTTCGATAACAGCCACAGCACCTGGCAAGACCGAGAGTAACCCCGTGAGTGTCACGGTAGCCGCAACACTAGTTCAAACCCAAACAATAGAACCGACAGTAACGGGAACGGTCAGGGCAGGAGACATCGCAGTTTCAGGAACAGCTGAAGCTGGGGCCACAATAAGTGTCAAGAGAAGCGGAACTGAAATTGGGACAGTGATAGCAGATGGAACCACAGGTGCCTACACGATAACATTAAGCGATGGAGCAATCTTGGTCGAAGCTGATGCCCTTTCGATAACAGCCACAGCACCTGGCAAGACCGAGAGTAACCCCGTGAGTGTCACGGTAGCCGCAACACTAGTTCAAACCCAAACAATAGAACCGACAGTAACGGGAACGGTCAGGGCAGGAGACACCACGATTTCAGGAATAGCTGAGGCCGGGGCCACAATAAGTGTCAAGAACAACGAAACCGAACTTGGTACAGCGATAGCTGATGGAACAGGTAACTATACCGTGGCTTTAAACGACGATGTAACTCTAATCAAAGATGAATGGCTTTCGATTATTGCCAAAGCACCAGACAAGTCCATAAGTGAAACCGTGAGTGTAACGGTGGCTGCGGCCCAGACAACACAACCGACAGTAATGGGACCAGTTGGCGCTGGCGACACCATGATAATGGGAACCGCTGAGGCCGGGGCTACAGTAGGTGTCAAGAAAAGTGGAGTCGAAATCGGCACAGCAACAGCGGATGAAACAGGTTCTTATATTGTCAAATTGAACGACGGAGTAACCCTAGTCGAAGCAGACGTACTTTCAATAGCGGCCGCGGCATCAGACAAAGTTGAAAGTATCGCAGTAAGTGTCACAGTGACCGCAGCGTTAGCACCGACAACGTTACCTGAGGTAGAAGGAATGGTTAGGGTCGGAGACAAGATGATTTCAGGAACTACAGATGGTTATGCATTTGTATGCGTTATGAGAGACGAAACTGAAATTGGCACAGCGACAGCTGATGAAACCGGTGCTTATACAGTGACATTAAAGGATAGTGTAAGCCTAGTCAAAGATGAAGTGCTTTCGATTATTGCCAAAGCACCAGACAAGTCCACGAGTGAAATCGTGAGTGTAACGGTGGCTGCTACACTAGTCGAGATAATAGAACTGACAGAAACTGAGGCAGTAGGCGAAGCTATAGAGACTGAAGTAACAATTGAATCTGCAGAAGCTGAGATAACTACTGAACTGACAGAAACTGAGGCAGTAGGCGAAACTACAGATGCTGAAGTAACAACTGAAGTTGAACAAGCTTGGTAGAGTTTATTGAGGAAAAATAAATAAAACGAAAAGGGTCAGCCCTAGAATTTCGCTGGCTCTTTTTCATGGCTCGTAACTATAATCTCACTAAAAATATAAAAAGCTTAAGGAGAAGAAACTTACAATTGGTGTCTTGCATTGACTAGCTATTATTGCTGAATCTGAGTTTGAACACTCAGAACGGGGGATTTTATTTGGGGTGAATCACGTTTCCTTTTGGTGTAGGGCTTACATCTTTGGTCCGAACCCGTCAACTAACCTCGTAAGTAAGAAAGGTGGATAAGAATATTGGTTTCATCCGTAAAAAAGTGGGGGAGTGTGATAACTCTCTCGGGAATGATACTGACATCAGGACTTAGCGGAAGCACTATTTCCACTCAAGCATCGGCTAAGGAACAAGTTTTTAACTCGATAAATAGTAAGAGCAATATAGAGATTGTTCGAGACAAGATGAATCGTATTAACCTAGTTTCGGCCGGAAATGATCTGGCAAAAGAAGCAGAGGATCAAACGAAAAACCAAGAAACCATTGCCCTTAGTGAGCAACCTAAAACGAGCGATAACTTGAAAAAGGCAGATGGCCAAGTCAAACCGCCAGATAAGAAGTATACTAAGCAAAATGATGAGTCGATTTCAAGTAACTCTAAAAGCATTCCGGTAACAGAAAAGGAAACAGTTTCTACGACTAAACCAAAAGTTGCTCAGCAAGTATCCAGAGGAAGTTCAGAGGTTGATAAACTAATTAGCCGGGCTAGGAGTTTACAAGGAGTTCCTTATCTGTGGGGTGGTACGACAAGAAATGGTTTCGATTGTTCAGGTTTTGTTCAGTATGTTTTTAAAGCATCAGGAGTTTCTCTCCCCAGAACATCGTTTGAACAGTACAAAGTTGGAACTCCTGTCAGTCGAGATCAACTCAAACCTGGAGACCTGGTGTTTTTCACCACCTATAAACCAGGGGCGTCTGACGTGAGAATATATATCGGAGGTGGAGGAACAATCGGTTCTGCCAGCGAAGGGGTGGGCATCCATAGTCTTTCAGATAACTATTGGTCCAAGCGTTATATTGGAGCACGCAGGGTTTTATGATCTTAGTCGTTTCATCAAAAACACACAGTACAGTTTTATCCTGAATTTTTTGCAAGCAATAGTGCAGCATCCGATTTCTCGATTACATCCTGTACAGATTCTCCATCTGTTGGACAACTTGCAACCCCTAGAGAAATTGTCATCTAATCGGGTACATCTATCTTTTCTAATTCTAAATTAAAGGCCCTACGATTATATAACCCGGTTAGATTGTCAATAACAAGCTTGGACTTCAACATCTCGGAGTGATTTTTTAGTTCAGTGTATTTGTAGAAATACCAGTGTGCAAATAGAAAATTTAACATTCCAAATCCGAGACCCAATATAATACTCTGAACTAATAAACCTTAGGTTATTCATGAGAAATTCATAACTCATTCATGAGAAAGTCGCATCTCTACTCTATACTTAAAGCATGGAAGTTAAAGCATGGAAGTTAAAGCATGGAAGTTAAAGCATGGAAGTTGAAGCATACCAAAATAAATTTAAATTTTAGGGAGGATATAAACATGAAAAAGTTTATCAGTAAAAAGTTAACTGTGATTTTAGGGAGTGCAGTTATTGCAACCGGGCTCATTGCGATACCAGCGTTCGCGGGAACATCGAATGACGAAGGACAAAACTTGTTCGGTCAAATGCGATCCTTTATGGCCTCAAGTCAGTCCCAAGAAATCATGGATTCCAGTGTAATACAGAACTTGCACAACTCTGAAACTTTGCAGGAGGCTATGCAAACTGGAGACATTGACAAGATGCAAGAAGCAATGAACTCTAATCCGGAAGTCAAAGCTCTCCTAGGAGAAGAAACCCTCAATCAAATGAACCAGTTCATGCAAGAGAACGGTCAAGGGATGAGTCAAATGATGCAAGGTCAAAACTTAGAGGCGATGAGTCAAATGATGCAAGGTCAAAACTTAGAGATTATGAATCAAATGATGAATGTAAGATAAAAGAATAATGAGGCGAGCCCAGGTTTGCGGACCTGGGCTCGCATTATTATCTTTTTATTGTTTCCCATTAAACTAAAAATTAATAGCCTTAAAAAAAATCAGAATTGGACTGAGGCAAAAACTTCAGTCCAATTCCATTTTAATTTGTTCTCAATGCTGTCGAATTCTCTGACGGTAGTTTAAATATGTAACATTCTCAATTTCAACTTTTTATGACAAATTCATAGATTCTTCACAACTTAGACTGGGTTTACTGCTATACTGAATTTATATCAATGGGAAGCATTGGCATTAAATTAGGCCAAGGAAAGTAGGAGATGATAGTTGTGAATAAGAAAATTAAATCGATAGTGTTTGTAGGTCTAACTTCTATTGCCATATTAGGTCTAGCTGGTTGCGGTAGCCAAACAACAGACATGATGAATACTAGCAACATGACTCAATTTATGACCAGCAATCCCACGGCCATGACGGATGTATTAAGCTCACCTGATGCTCGTCAGTCCATGGTTAAAGTAATGGGGTCTTCACAAATGGTGCCTGTCATGGTGGATATGATGCAAAATAGTGATGTTCAAAAAAATATGATAAGTATAATGGGAAGTAGCGAAAATAAAGATAGCATGGTGAGTATAATGACTAATCCGTCAATGTTTAAGCCGATGGTAGAGGTTATGTCAGATCCCAAAATGAAAGAAACTTTCGAAGCTATGTTAAAAGACCCAGCCCTTCAACCCTTAGTTAAGGAAGTTCTAGGTGCAAAATAAACTTTATACGTTGAAGAAAGGACTCTGATTCACAGGGTCCTTTCTTCATGGAAATTACACCTTTTCATATATGATAATTGTCTCCCAGGTTAACCTTACATATAAACTTAAAAATACCCTAAACAGTAAATACTAATCGAAATATGAATCAGTTAGGGGAAGATTAAAAATGGATAGAGAAACGTTATTAACCCGAAAGCGCTATAATCGGACATCCAAATTTTATGATTGGATGGACAGAATGATAAGTTCAGATCTTCGGGAAAGAATATTAAGCCAAGCTACGGGAAAAGTCTTGGAAGTAGGAGTGGGGACGGGGAAAAACTTGGAGTATTATCCTTTGGATTGTAATATAACGGGGATTGACTTAAGTCCAGGAATGCTGGAGAAAGCAAAAGAACGGGCAAAGTTACTCAATCATCCTGTTAAGTTATTGGAGATGGATGCCCAAAATCTCGATTTTCAAAATGATACTTTCGTGTGTTTTTTGTTCAGTGCCAGATCCCATTCGAGGACTCAAAGAAATTAAGCGAGTCTGTAGTCCTCAAGGTAAGGTTATTCTCTTGGAACATGTCCGGAGTGATAATCTAGTGCTTGGGATAATCATGGATATATTAGACCCACTGATTGTCCGGATGATGGGTCCTCATATTAATCGGCCAACTATAGAAAATATTGATAGAGCGGGCCTCCGTATAAAAAGTATTGAGGATCAGAGCCTTAAAATCTTAAAACTCATAATAGCTGAGCCATAAAAAATACGGAACTAAGAATTAACGCCACTAGATACAGAAGAGTATTAGGCCTGATTCTCAAGGGCATCTTGAACTCTTTCAAAAGGACTATGCCCTTTTGAAAGAGTTTGGACCAGAAAACGATTAGCTATTTCAAATTCAGCAAGCCAACGAGGTATTTTCTTATTGAAGGGAGGATTTTTGCTATTTCTCAGTCACTAACATTTCTTTAGGAAGACGAACGATAAATTCAGTCTCATGCCCAACTTTACTCTGTACGGTTATTGTGCCTTGATGGAGGTCCGTAACCTGGCGCACCAGTGCTAGGCCAATCCCAGTTCCCCCCGTCTCACGAGTCCGGGATTTATCAGTACGGTAAAATCGTTCGAAGATCAAAGGAAGATCGTCTTCAGAAATACCCATTCCAGTGTTCTTGATTTTAATATTAGTAGAATTTAATGTTTGTGAAAGTTCGACGGTAACCTGACCGCCAGGATTTGAGTAACGATAGGCATTGTGTATTAGGTTATAGAAGAGTCTGGTCAGAAGATGCTCGTCCCCGGATGTAGTTACGGACTCTTCTGGTGTATTCCAATCTAGAGTTAATTCCTTTTCCTGCAAAAGAGGATATAGGTTGCGAATAATTTTTTCAAGAAGGAACTTTATGTCCACTGGTTCAAGGTTTAGTTGTAATCTACCGATTTCAGCCACATTTAAGTCCTTTAGATCACTGGATAAGTCAACAAGACGGTCGATTTCTTCATGGATAGAGGAGAGGTTTTCTTGATCCGCAGGAAGGATGCCGTCTTGAAAAGCTTCAATATAGCTTTTGATCGAGGTCAAGGGAGTGCGTAGTTCGTGGGCGATATCGGCCGTAAATTGTTTGCGGAGAGTTTCGTGTCGATCCAAATTATCAGCCATCACGTTAAAAGCGTTGGCTAGTTGACCCACCTCGTCTTTGGAGTTGATGGATACGCGTTCGTCAAGGTGTCCATGTCCAATACGTTGGGCAGCTTGGGTTAATCGTCTGAGTGGAGCGACTAGCTGATGACTTGTAAAGAAACTTAGAACAATCCCAAATAGAAGGGCCAATCCCCCAGCGAAAAGTAAAGAGCGAAAGACGGCGGATTGGAAGTGGACATCTTGGGGGTTAAGAATTTGTGCCGTTGCTGGGTAGCGAACCTCCGCAGTGGCTAAAGTCCCCAGGAGTCCTGTCACCGTAAAAGTTTTGGTTTTCCAACTTGTTGTGTTGTAGGAGGTCATGCCCATATTCATGCCCATATTCATCCCCATACCGCCTTGTCCATGCATCATATTATCCATGGGGTTTTCTAACGTGGCGATAAGGTTACCGGCTGGATCGGTCAAAGTAACAACTGTACCAATCGGAAGAGAATGACTTAATTCGTTCAGAGCGGCAGGGTTCCAAGTGCCCTTAGCTTGATATAGGTCACTCAGACGAGAGGGTAAATTTTCCAAGGTCCTCTCATTCACCTGAGTTAAGTAATCACTAAACTGTTGTTTAAAGACAAAGTTCACGGAAAGCATGCTGAAGGTTAAGGTAATAAGCGCAATGATCAAGGTGGAAAGAAACAATTTTGTACGCATGTTATCCCCCCGCATTAGGATTAAACTTATATCCCATACCATAAACAGTTAAAATAATTTTGGGTTCGCTGGGTGTAATTTCGATCTTTTGTCGAATTTTCTTAATATGGGCGTCAATGACACGGTCATCTCCTTCAAAGTTATGTCCTTGAACAATCTCTACTAACTGACCTCGTGATAACACCCGTCCAGGATGTTTAGCTAAGGCACCTAGAATCTTAAATTCGGTAGGAGTTAATGAGATTTCTTGATCGTGCAGCTTAATTTCATACTGAATATTATCAATGGTGAGGCCATTGTCATAGGATATCACGTCGGCAAGGGGGGTAGTTTCATTATTAACTCGACGTAATACAGCTCTAACACGGGCGACTACTTCGCGAGGGCTAAATGGTTTTGTAATGTAATCATCTGCGCCAATACTTAATCCTTCTATTCGATCTTCTTCTTCTACTTTAGCGGTGAGCATAATAATGGGTACGGAGGATATTTTACGAACCTCACGGCAAATCTCCGTTCCAGACATGCCAGGAAGCATTAAATCAAGAATGAGCAGGTCATAAGGGTTTTCTTTAAACATAGTTATAGCGACAAGGCCGTTAATGGCAGTGCTAACTTGAAAACCTTCTTGCTGAAGATAGGCTTTGAGGACGGTCGTAATCTTCTTTTCATCATCAACTAATAAAATCCTCATAAATAATTGACTCCTTCCAATTCTGAAATTAGAAACTAATGGGTTACGTAAATTTTGAAAATAACCTCTTAATTAAAGCATAAAACATTATAGTATTACATAAAGACATCCTGCATTTAAGGTTAATCTCCTAGGTATAAGAAAGTGCCTCAAAGGTGGCTTCCTTTAATATAATTATCTATAATTATATTAAATTAATTCGTAGCTTGGACGGTATAAATCTCAATAGAACGATACACAATAATAATCGAAATACATTTTATAGGGGGAAAATAAATGCAAACTACTAACGTTACCGGAACAAGGTCAGCAGTAAATCAAATGCCAATGCCAACTGGTATGAATCCTACTATGCAGGCATGTATTGATGCTTGTAATGCCTGTCTCCAAGCTTGCGAAGAATGCTATGTTGCTTGTTTAAACGAACCTGATGTACAGGCAAGAATACACTGCATCCAGGTGCTAAGAGATTGTGCAGATATCTGTTCTATGGCTTCTCAATATATGTCAAGAAACAGTGAATTTAGTCAGCAATTCTGTAACCTTTGTGCCACAATTTGCGATGCATGTGCTACTGAGTGTGCCAAATTCAAGGATACACACTGTCAGAACTGTGCTAATATATGCCGTACATGTGCGGAAGAATGTCGCAAGATGTCAACCACAAAAATGTAGACGATAATCTCACCTTAATTATAACACACATCACATTAGTTCTATAAAAGCACAAGCAAACGATCGAATAATAGATTGGTTGCTTGTGCTATTATAGATTATAATAATGTTCAATATTTTTCTGTCCCACGTTAAAGAGACAAGGATTCTGTTCGAGGGTAGCGACCTAGGAGCGGTAACTCAAGGCTCCATATTATAACTTCTCCTTAATCCCTTCAACATAATGTTCATCTTTCAGATCCTTATATTGACAAGGGAGGAGGTGATAATATTCAATGCCGTTAACAGTGTTATTAATACTGTTAACGGCATTGTTTTTCTATTGAGAAGCTATAACACTGTAATACTTGAGTTTTAATATATGATCAAGTATACACAGTATTAGGGAGTAACATTATGAATAAAGATATTCAGAAATACAGAATGAAACGACTCTTTAGATGAAGCAAAGAAAATACTTAAAAGTATAAAGCCAATTCGCAGAAAACTAAGAGGCCCCCTTATGAGGGGCCTCTTAGTGTCTTGTTTAATTTAGAATATAACGCCTAAGGCAATTAAGATCAGAATTGCAATTGCAATGATGCCTGCTCCGATTCCATTTCCGACTGGGGCAACAGGCGGACAACAAGCTGATGCTCCATAGCCAGCCCCTGTTCCATATCCATATCCGTACATAGTATATCCTCCTTACATTCTACTTAAATTTAGAAGACCCGTTAGATTAGAATATTATACCCATAGCGATTAATAAAAGGATAATCACCACAATTACTGCAATTCCAGGTAAGAAGTTGGGTACTGCTGGAGCACATTCGACACCCTCAACCGCACCTGCACCTAATCCATAAGCCATTATAAAAAACCTCCTTATTCCTATATATCCATTTATTGGACCCACTTTATACTATGTAAAAAAGAACCATAATGTTAAAGATTACCATATTTTTTGTATCTCCTTTTACATTTGTCCTTTGTAACCATTAAAATATTAAACAGAATAAGCAGGTTTGAATTCCAACTATTTGACAAGCACGGCACCATCAGAGCGGGTCCTACGGACTTAAGTTTAAAGCCATGAGTTTCAAGTATTACAAAATAGAGATAGGTGGTATAATGGTCTCGCAAGTACGGTCTAGGGTTTTAAGTTGGATTATGATTGTTGGGGGGTATAAATCTTTGGTTACGTTTGACGATTTTATGAAATTGGATATTAGAGTTGGAGAAATCATTCAAGTAGAAATTTTTGAAAAGGCAAGAAAACCAGCCTATAAATTATGGGTCGATTTTGGTGAAGAGATTGGTATTAAGAGATCGAGTGCGCAAATAACTGAATGCTACAAGGAAGAAGGACTTATTGGAAAACAGGTTTTGGGAGTTGTGAACTTTCCGCCGAGGCAAATTGCTGATTTCATGTCTGAAGTATTGATCCTAGGAGTTTATGCAAAGCAAGGAGTTGTATTGATTCAGCCAGAACAATCGGTAACTAAAGGAGATAGATTAGGGTAAAGAGAGGAACTTCATCAGAAGTTCTTTCTTATTAGAATTCAATTCCTATAATTATGATCGAATTCAATACGAATATGTGTTAGTGCCAGGCACTAATAACCGAGATAGGGGATGGAGGCTTTTTCCTTTGAGAAGGAACTTAAGCGTCCATCCTTGTTTACTATTCTAAATTTTAATTTCATATTATTGAAGAAGGGATTTTGCGATTTGATCAAGAATTTAATAATAGGATATAGTTTAGGTGAAAGGAGAGAAGTACAGCTTTTTTGGCCAGTACGATAAAGTGAGACATTTTAATTATTTGACGAAAGAGGGTATGGAAACCACCTTTTTCAAAGCTCCACAGTCTTTTGATAAAGAAACTCCACGATCATTTCTTGCAGGTGCCCTTGGTGCGTCACTCTATATGCCTGGGACTAGAGAATCTATTGCAAAGGAAATAATCTCTAAGAAAAACAGGGGACTTGCATCAACTGTGTTTTGCTTAGAAGATTCGATTGGAGATTCTGAGGTACCCTACGCAGAGGAGAATCTTACAAACCAAGTCCAAGAAATATATAGGGCTTCGATAAACCAGGAGATCGAATCCGTCGATCTTCCCCTTATTTTTATTCGTGTTCGTACTGAGGAACAAATCTTGAGACTCACGGAGAAAATGGGTGACAGCGCAAAGCTTATTGCAGGGTTTATCTTTCCAAAATTCACGTCGGAAAGTTATAGATATTTGGAAGTCATCAAACATCTCAATAACCAAGCCACAGGGCCTTTTTACGGGTTGCCGATCATCGAGAGTTCCCAAGCTATTTATCGAGAATCTCGAACCCGTGAATTAATGGAAACTAAGCGTCTTTTAGATTCCTATCATGACTTAGTCCTAAATGTTCGTATTGGGGCCACCGATTTTTCCGGTTATTATGGAATCCGGCGAGGACCAGATGTGACAATCTATGATATTACAGTGATACGTGATTGTATCGCGGATATTATAAATATTTTTGGCCGTGTAGAGAGCGACTACGTAATCTCTGGACCTGTATGGGAGTACTTCTCAAATGGGGGCAGAGTACTTAAACCTCAGCTTCGCAGGAGTCCGTTTGAAGAATTTCATGATATCCACGGCAATAATAGGTCTAAGATCAGAAGTCAACTTTTAAACAAATATGTTGATGGTTTAATCCGGGAGGTAATTTTAGACAAGGAAAATGGACTAATCGGAAAAACTATCATTCATCCAAGTCATATCATACCTGTTCAATCGTTATACATTGTGGGGCATGAAGAATATTTAGACGCATTAAGTATCACTGAAAACAGCCATGGCTTGCAAGGCGTCATGAAAAGCCACTATACTAACAAAATGAATGAGATAAAACCGCATTATAAATGGGCTCAAAAAATTTTAGTGAGAGCACAGAATTATGGAGTATTTCATGAACAACACAATTTTATCAGCCTCTTTACCGAAGATATACACGTATAATCTAGAAGGGCAAAAAGTATCCGTTGCCCTGAAACGTAATCCCTTTGATTTCGCAACTCAGACCTTGTTTTCATTAGCTGCTAGGAAGAACAAGAAACGGGGATTTTTATTTGTAAGCAACGTTCTGGGCAAACATGTTCCTGTCGATCCCTTTGTGCCTTTGCTTGCAGGGGTTGCTCTTGGGACTCAATTTATGAGTAGGTTACATGGTGTAAATCATGTTGATACCCAAATTATAATGCAGGCGCTAAAGAAGTGTGAGAGTTCGAAAGACGTTTATGAAGCAATCAATACAAAACCACGCTTTGCTCTTCCTGAAGAGACATTATTTATAGGTTTCGCAGAAACAGCAACAGGGCTGGGGCATGCTACTTTTAGTCTGTTCGAAAATGCTCACTATCTGCATACGACACGTGAACAGATTCCCCTGATGCCTTCCGAACTTAATTTTAATGAAGATC